>JAAYBY010000069.1 GCA_012729935.1 Clostridiaceae bacterium
AATATTGGGAAGAAAGTGATGGCTGTTTGATTAAAGAATCGTCGGAACACCGTGAGCTGGAACGAACTGCCTGAGTCATATCCTGAACCGTTCGCTTGAGAATGGAAAATCATCGGAGCCCTGTGTTATGATGCGATTATCTGATTGACAAACTGTGCGGAGGCTGAGCGAAAATGCACTCTGATCAAAAAATATCATTGCGCCGAAAGCGAATTGCTGTACTTGTGCTTGTTGTCGGGCTGACGCTCGCTAGTGTTCTGGTTTATTTTATCTGGGGAAAACCGATGATCGAATTTGTATCTGATCCTGATCAGGTCCGTGCATTCGAAATTGAGAATCCCATCGGCAGCCGCATTGCCTATGTTTTCTTGATGATGCTGCAGGTTATTGTAGCGGTCATACCGGGTGAGCCGTTTGAAGTGGGTGCCGGATACGCGTTCGGTGCAATCGAAGGAGTCCTGATTTGTACGGCCGGCATCACCTTGGGCAGCATTCTGGTTTTTCTTGCGGTAAAAAAGTACGGCCGATCTCTCGTTGAATTATTTTTCTCGCCCGAGAAGATCGATTCGATTCGCATTTTTAATAATCCCAAAAAATTGAATACCATCGCATTCATCGTATTTCTGATTCCCGGGACACCGAAAGATCTTCTCACTTATGTTGCCGGACTGACTCCTATTCAACTGCGGACATGGATCTTCATTACTGTTGTTGCCCGCTTTCCCTCAGTTGTGACATCGACAATTGCCGGTGATGCGATCAGCGAGCAGCGCTATTGGACAGCTGGAATCGTTTTTGCAGCAACAGCACTTCTGGCAGTGATCGGATATTTCATCTGGTATCGGATGAATCACGCCCAAAGGGACAGCAAGTCAGACTGATTAAGCGTCAAACACGACTGCCCCTATCAAAAAATCACACGGTTTGTTGGAAAATGTCGTAAAATCACACGATTGGCTTTCTTATCTTCCGTTAAGATAAAGTGAATACCACATCGACGGGGGTGTTCACCATGACACAGACAGACAGCGATACGGGACAAGCGGCTATTCAAAGCATCCCTGGATCTTGTGAGTGGGTCAGTTACGATTCAATCAACCACGGTGATTCTTCAGATCAGAAATTCAGAATCAGGGATGCTGATGGCGAGAGTTATATGCTGCGAATTGCTGACAAAACAGAGTATGAGCAACGAAAAACCGAGTATTCAGTAATGGATTATTTGTATCGCCAACATGCTGCAGTGCCGCGACCTGTTCAATATGGTGTTTCAGAAAACGGACAATCTACCTATATCTTAAGAAACTGGATTGCCGGAGATACTTGTCATGACCACCTTCAGCGGACTGACCCGGTCAGGCAGTATGCTTTAGGCCACGAACTGGCTGTATCCATCGCCGCACTGCATGCCTGTGATGGACAACGTTCGGCGGATGAATGGTCAGATCAAATGAATCAACGAATCCGGCTGGCTGTCAATCAGCTGAGCAGTCGGGACATCCAACTGGTTTGCATTCAGAAGCTGATCGGGTATTTGAGATCCAACCGAAAACTTGTCGATGACAGGCCTCAAACCTTGATTCATGGTGATATTAACCTTAGCAACATTATCCTGTCACAGGGTGGCTCACCCTATCTGATTGATTTTGAAAAATCACAGGTTGGCGACCCGCTTTATGATTTTGCATCTGTCATTGTCGATATCAGCCCGGTCAGCTGCTGGTTTGCGACGGGCTTGTTGGACTGCTATTTTAGTTACCAGGTGCGCACTAAGATTCATCAGCTGATCGCCTATTATACAGCTTTGCGTTCGTTGTGCCGGTTTTCAGCAGCCTGTAATCAGAGCAGAAACAAAAGACAAACTGCACTCAGACAGGTGCAGCAGGTGGTCAAATACTACCGTGATATGACGCTCGTGATTCCTGAATGGTATGAGGAATTACCAGAAATGCAGATTTAGAAACGGCTGTTAATCAGTCTGGAAAGCGGGTCAACGCCCGTTGTAGCTTACGGTTCAGTTGTGAAGCAGAGTACCGGACAGACTGCTGAATCCATTGGTAGCCTTGTGGACAGATCGACGCATCAATCCGGCTGACAGCGTCGCAGAAATCCTGAGCCTCTCGCAGATCAGCTTTCCGGTACCGACCTTTAAATGTCTTTCCGAACCATCGTCCGGCACAGCGTAATTCGGCTTTTTCAGTCAGATGGTCGACGGCTTGCCGAACCAGCAGACGGCCGATTGATGTGCAAAGGTCGCCTTTTATCGGATCATCGATGAATTGAAGCGCCGTATTAAGCGCAAAGAAATGCTGGATCAGACGTGCGGATTTTTGACGTGGAGTATACAGGTACCAGAGTGGTGTAGCCCAGATCGTACTGGCAAATCCATCGGCTTCTTCAATCAGTCGTGCACGGCAGGCGTAGATGCGGCCCTCCAGTGGATTTCGGTCGAGAACCTGTCGGCTGAGGCTGTTGAAGAGGGGCAGCAAGTGGTTTTTCGCAGCATTTTCTGCTTGCTGCACGAGCTTTTCAAACGTGACTTCATCCGGTGCTTCTTGAATCTGATCGGTCGAATGTATTTCAGTGGAAGGGGGTTCGGGCTGATCGATTTCTGCAATATAATCTGACAGAGAGCGGGATTCCTGAGCAATTGACTGATTCTCAGCTGGCTTGTCGTTTTGCGAGTCGATCGAAATGGGAACAGCAGATACTGACTCATGGAGGATTCCCCGTACGCGAATCCCGTCCTCAGTCTTTTGCAGCAGCGATTTCTTGCCGCAATACGGGCAACTCCACTGCGCAGAGGTGATGGCAGAGCGATCCAGACTGAACGCGCCATCGCAGTGCGGGCAATTAAGCTGATACTGAGACATGGGAACCTCCTGGCAGATGCCGTTGTATGGATCGGAAGTTTTCTTCATTATACAACATTTATTTGTGCTTTGATATGTTTGTCAAATCAAGAAGACAGGGCATGTCGGCCAATAACATGCCCTGTCTCAGATGGAACGGTCTGAATGTTAGCTGTTCCGGTGGAGGAACCGTGCAGCCTTCAGAGTTGTGCTAATCGAATTTCAGACCATGAGCTGTTTTCATTGACAATCCGCGTTGTGCGAGGTCGTTCTGGATACGTTCCTGTTCCTGCGGACGACGGATTTTCAGCGTTGTCGTCTTGATCAAGTCCTGTTCGGAAACAATAAAATATTTAACAGCCTTGTAGGGTGGCATCTGCGTATTTACCTGCTTGATCTGTTCTTCAAGCCAGGATATGAGCGCTTCATCGGAGGACTTGGCAGTCGAAGGCAAATCCTCGTGGTTAATCACAAGTTTCGCACAGATATCGATCGCATCACGGGAAGAACGCTCACCCCAGACGATGGATTCCCGTAAACCGGGAATTCGGCCCAGCAGGAACTCAACTTCTTCAGGAAAAACTTTCTTGCCGTTTGTCAGCACGATCATCGATTTGGCCCGGCCTGTAATATGAATGCACTGATTCTTATCAAGATAACCGACGTCGCCTGTTCGCAACCAACCGTCTTCTTGCAGGACTTCTGCAGTGGCGTCCGGGTTTTCATAGTAGCCCAGCATAACGCTTTCGCTACGGGTCAGAATTTCCCCCGTTGATCCGGGTTCGGATGAGGGTGTATCAATCGCCGCTTCTATAAAGGCCAAAGGCTGACCGACACTGCCATATACATTGACGTGGTAATTGCAGGCGGCAATAACGGGAGACGTTTCTGTTAAACCATAACCATTAAAGAAATCAATACCGATTTCATTGAAGAACGCAATTATTTTTCGATCGATTGGTGCAGCGCCACTCACGCAGAGATTGAGGTTGCCGCCGAGTGCATCCAGAATCTGGTGAAACAGTTTTCTGCGCACATCGATGTTCAATTTCAGCAGCCCTTTGGTAATCACGCGCAGGGTGTTGACCAGTTTGAGCTTGCCGGATTTTTCAAGATTCTTCTCGATTTGCCGATAAATATTTTCAAAAAGCAGCGGTACAGCCAGAATAATGTCGATTTTCCACTCTTTCAGGTTTTGAGACAGGTAACGAAGTCCGTCAACAAAGCAAATGCAGCTGCCATACGATAACATGACGTACATGCCAACCGTGTTTTCAAATGTGTGGTGAAGCGGCAAAATCGATAAAGCGCGCTGGCCTTCACGGATATTCAGTGTGCTGACCACTGAGTAAATATTACTGGTGATATTCCGGTGCGACAGCATAACGCCTTTGGACATGGCTGTTGTTCCGGAGGTAAAGAGAAGTGCACACATTTCTTCTTTGTCCAGAGAAGCATCGAGGAAGGAACGATCGCCCTGCTGGCGTCTTTCATGTCCAATTTTCATTAATTCGTGCCAGGGCATAAAACGGGTATCACCGGTGTCAGATCCTTCAGGCAAATCATCAGGTTTCATGCAGATGAAATAGCGGACATCCGGATTATCAGCGGCAACAGCCAGCGCAATGTCATGATGTCCGGGGTGATAGATAAATGCCTCGGCGTGCCCGCGACGTGTCAAATGGATCACTTCTGGTTCAGGCAGCTGGCGATCAAGCGGAACGGAGACACCGACGCCATTGATGACGGCGTTGTGCGCGACTGCCCATTCATAGCAGTTGGCTCCGATCACTACGATATGTTTCTTGGCCAGTCCGAGATGCATTAAAGCAGTGCCCAGTGTATCGATATCATCTGCAAAGTCACGATAACTATGCACTATTTCTGTTCCGTAAGGTTTATCGTGATATCGATAAGCATCCTGTGCATCATACCGCTCGGCACAATCGCGGATCAAATCGCGGATTGTCTCGAAATGCCGTCGTTCATAATATTTTTCCCCTAAAACAGTTTGCATAAAAACCTCCCGCACAACCTGTTTGATACACATATTATTTGATAATCAAAGTAATAAACTTATTGTATCATGCTTGATCTGTCTGCGCAAGCATTCGAGACTGCTGGTTGTATTGCCGTTAGAACTGCCTGGACTAAGGGGTTACAGTCTGTATTTTTAAACAAAAAACCATCCGCTATTTCGCTTCAAACGGATGGTTCAGATGCATGAATTGACCCGACAGGCTACCAGTTTTGTTCTGCTATCAGACCGGCAATATCGGCTGTCATCTTCTGACGTGATGTAACCAGATCGTCTTCAGGGAAATCGGCGCTTAGAAGGACTTGCTTCAACGGGTCTGAATGGAAACGGCAATCCTGAAACAGCCCCGGGAGTAAATCGATGTAATCGCTGTCGAGCGCATCGGAATAAATTTTGGTCTGACGAACGAATCCTTTTTCAACCAGAAAACCGATCTGGAACGAGCCCCAGTCGAACCGATGATCAACCACGATATCCAATTGAAGAGACTCCCCGTAACGCCAGGACCAAGAAGCGTAATGCTCATTCAGTACCCGAAGCCGGTCGAGATGACGCACGGCTGCATCCGACATATGTGTAATTTCCCACTCGGGGTCTTTGCAATAGGCTTGACAAAAAGCATCAGCCATTGCATCGTTCAATGTCTGCACAGAAACAGCTGGATTCATATCCTGCAGATTTGTGACACGCGACCGCACGGAAGCAACACCCTTTGACTGCAATTTCTTGGCTGAAACCGTTAAATAGCGCGATAGTTTTGCATAATCGGAGTTCACCAGCAGTGTTCCGTGGTGCAGACCGGCGTTGCGATGTAAGCTGAACGCATTGCCGGAGAACTTCAGCCCGGACGCCAGAATATCGTTGCGGCCGGAACGTTCAGCATCAATACCCTGACTACGGACCGCCTGAATGATCATGTCGAAATTTCGATCAATATTGAAAACCGAACGAGGCAGGATAATCGAAAAATTCAGATTACCCAGATCATGATAAACAGCCCCGCCGCCAGTGCTGCGTCGGGCCAGATGTCCGCCGTCCGCTTCCAGTTGACCGGTACTGCATTCAGCCCAGGCATTCTGATTGCGGCCGATGACAACCGTATGATCATTTTGCCAGAGATAAAAGACGGCATCCCATGTGTTGTCTTCCACCTGTTCCATCAGAAAATGTTCAAGAGCCAGATTAAACCAGGGATTGTGTCCAGTTGCATGAATGATTAACGCCTGCTTCATGAGATAATCCTCGCTTTTTTTATAGTCAGAGAGACAGAACATGAGCCCGCCGAACTGATTTTATATAGGCTTCGGGTAACGGTTTATCTGTGATCAGCGCATATAAATTCTGAAGTTTCGCAAATGTATGTGGCATATTTCGATCGAGTTTACTGCTGTCAATCAGCATAACGACCTGCCGCGCCTTTCGGATCACCAGTCGTTTCAGCTCGGCTTCGAAATAGTCACCGCAACTGAATCCATTCTGGACGGTAAAGGCACTTGGTGCCATAAATGCCAGATCAATATTTAACGTCTTGACATATTCCACAGCGTTAAACCCTGATAAAGTCAGTGTATCACGATTAAGCTGTCCACCGGTCAGATTGATTTTGATGTTCTGGTTTTTTACCAGTTCCAGAGCGATATTCGGAGCAGGTGTCAGGACAAAAAGATGCTGGTCCTTCATGCGCTGTGCGAGACACATACAGGTGGTACCTGAATCGACGTAGATAGACTGACCTTCATGAATCAGCTGGATTGCTTTTTCTGCTATGATCATTTTTGCATCTGTATTCTCGACCTGGCGCTGGGTATATGCAGCTTCTTTGATCATTGACAGATGCGCCAGTGATTTTGCTCCGCCCCGAATCCGGATGATACGACCCTGACGCTCTAAAAATTCGAGATCACGCCGCAGGGTCATGCTGGAGACGCCGGGGTAGCGTTCTTCCAGCTCCTTGAAGCGGATTTCGCCGCGGGACTGGATATACTGATTAATCGTTGCACGCCGGTCTGCTGTCATAAACAACACCAATCCTGACTGATAAAATATGATAAAAAGATCGTTATTAACATCAGTTCACATCTTATCACAATTAAATAAAGAAAACAATTGGCATCCCTAAACTGTCGGAAACCTGTAAATGCCTGATAGATAGTCTCTTTAGGACGTCTATCGAGCATAATATCGATGATTTCTCATCAATTCAGACAAGAAAACCGGGTGGCATCCCGTAATTTTGGTTGATTCAATTAACAAGTAAGTGTTAACATAGAACAGGCAAAGTGTTATAATGGAACGCGACATAAGCCGATCAGGACGAGACTGATCAGGCAAGAAAATGCTCGACACATCTGTTAGAATAAAGTGGTAGTATCAAGAGGATTATAAAAACAGGAGGATTCTAATATGGCAACACCTGTCATCATGCCCCGTCAAGGACAATCTGTCGAAAGCTGTATTATTGGAGAATGGCATAAGAAAAAAGGAGACCCCGTCAAAGAAGGGGACATTCTTTTTACATATGAAACCGATAAGGCGACATTCGATGAAACAGCAAAAGTCGACGGAACATTAATTGAAGTTTATTTTGAAGAAGGCGATGACGTACCGGTTCTGACCAATGTTTGTGTCATTGGCGAACCAGGAGAAGACACGTCTGATTTTGATCCGAGAGAAGATAAAAAAAGCGAAGCAAAACCGGAAGAAAAAGTTGAAGCAGAAACGGACAAACCGCAAGATGTCCAGCAGAAAGCAACACCACAGGCAGAAGCAGGAGTGGTCGCCGCAACAGCACCGCAGCCAATCAGTCCACGCGCCAAAAATCTGGCGGAAAAAAGTGGTGCTGACCTGAGGCAGGCAGCGGCGACCGGACCCAAAGGCCGTGTGATCGAACGTGACGTTCAGTCGTTGATCAGCAAGGGACAGTTTGCGACAGCTGCTGCCGGAACCGAATATCCTGCGGCAATTCAGGGGACAGGCCTCGGCGGTCGTGTTTCAGCCGGTGATGTTGCTGCGGCACAAACATCTTCTATTCCGGCACCGGTCGCGGCAGGCGAAGATGATGTCTGGACTGAGAAGCACACCAATATCCGGAAAGTGATCGCGCGCGCCATGCATGCCTCACTGGCCAATATGGCCCAGCTGACATTAGACAGCAGTTATGATGCTACGGATATTCTCAATTTGCGTAAACAGCTGAAACAGGCATCCGGTCAGGGACTGACAGCCGAGCAAGGGTTTTCACTGGCTGAGTCAATACCGACCTTGAACGACATTATTCTGTATGCTGTATCACGTGTCCTCTCACGTCACCCTGCCTGTAACGCCCACTACGACGATGAGAAAATGACATATTTCCGTCATGTGCATCTAGGTGTCGCTGTCGATACACCACGCGGACTGATGGTGCCGACGCTTTTCAACGCTGACACATTAAGCCTTTCCCAGATTTCGAGCTCGGTCAAAGAGTTGGTTGCTGCCTGCCAGGCCGGCACGATCAACCCTGATCTGCTGCAGGGCGGTACCTTTACTGTAACCAATCTCGGCACGCTGGGTATCGAATCCTTTACGCCTGTTATCAATCCGCCCCAAACATGTATTCTTGGCGTCAACACAATCGTCAATCGTGTTCGTGAAGCGGATGGTCAATTGGTTTCTTATCCGGCTATGGGTCTGTCACTGACGTTTGATCATCGGGCTGTTGACGGGGCTCCGGCTGCACGTCTTCTCAAAGATCTTGTGCAGGTACTGGAACATTTTTCACTGTTCCTGATGCAGTAAGCCACATAACAGGAGGATAGCCATGTTTGATTTAATTGTTCTCGGAGGCGGGCCTGCCGGTTATCTGGCAGCAGAAAGAGCCGGTGAAGCCGGATTGACGACCGCGTTGATTGAAAAAAATAAAATAGGTGGTGTTTGCCTGAATGAAGGCTGCATACCGTCCAAAACACTGTTGAACAGCGCGAAGATTTATGAGCACGCAAAACACGGACAGGTCTACGGCGTGACAGCCGAGCAAGTGACCATTGATGCGGCAGCAGTTGTCAAAAGAAAAAATAAAGTTGTTACTAAACTGGTATCCGGTATTCGTGCCACATTGAAGGCCAGGAAAGTAACCATTTACAGCGGTCACGGTACCGTTGTGGATCGGAAAGACGGCGTCATAAGGGTATCCGTCAATGATGAAATATTAGAAGGCCGTCAGTTGTTGATCGCAACCGGATCGGAAGCCATCGTTCCGCCAATCCCGGGTGTTCGAGAGGGGCTGGATGCAGGTCGTGTTCTGACCAATCGCGAAATCCTGGATCTGGAGGCGATACCCGAATCGCTTGTTATTATCGGTGGTGGTGTGATTGGTTTAGAGATGGCGGCTTACTATGGAACATGCGGCAGTCAAGTCACAGTTGTTGAGATGCTTGATCATATTGCCGGAAATGCGGATCGTGAAATCAGCACTGTCCTTCAGAAGGCATTTGAAAAGCAGGGCATTGTATTCCACCTGAACAGCCGCGTGACGCGAGTTGACAACGAATCAGTTCATTTTGAGAACAGTGAAGGATCCCACACAGTCAAAGCCGATAAAGTACTTCTCAGCGTAGGCCGTAAACCCGTAACCCAGGATATCGGTCTTGAGAACATCAATGTTCATCTCGAACGCGGCCACATTGTCACTGATCGGCAGGGCCTGACAAATGTCCCCAACGTCTTTGCCGCCGGTGATGTAAATGGTATCTGGATGCTGGCACATGCTGCCTACCGTGAGGCGGAGGTTGCTGTCAATACAATGCTTGGCCGCAAAGATATCATGCGCTATCAGGCAATGCCTTCAGTCATTTATACGCAGCCTGAGATGGCCTTTGTCGGGGAAACAGAAGAGACTTGTCAGGAGAAAGGCATTCATTACAAAAAAGTTGTACTGCCAATGAATTTCAGCGGCAGATATATGGCTGAAAATGAAGGTGGAACGGGTCTGATCAAGCTGATAGTCGATCAGGACAAAGATTGCGTGATCGGCTGTCATCTGCTGGGTGGTTACGCATCGGAGATTATTCTGACAGCTGGAGTCATCATCGAAGCTGAAATGAAGATCAGTGATGTTAAAGAACTGATTTTCCCGCATCCGACTGTCAGCGAAATTATTCGTGAAGCTATTTTTCATATATAGAGAGATTAGACAATCATCAGAATGAATCAGAGAGAAAAAATAGAACAACTGGAGGTTAACTATGCCAAAACAATTATTTATCAATCCTGACGATGTCAGAAAAGCAGGGGTCATTTCGTTCAAGGACATTCCCGTGAACCAGTACAGCAAGACGGTTCAGGAGGAATCCGGTCAGTACAGCAAAGAGGATATGCTTCGCATTTATCGCGATATGCGTCTGATTCGTGAATTTGAATCAATGCTTTACTCGATTAAGACAACAAACAGCTACAACGGACTCGAATACAACAACCCGGGCCCGGCTCATCTGTCAACAGGACAAGAAGCCGCAGCAGTCGGACAAGCCTATTTACTGAAACCTGAAGATACTATTTTTGGTTCCCACCGAAGTCATGGTGAGATTCTTGCCAAAGGACTCTCTGCTATTCAGAAATTAAGCGAGACTGATTTGCTGTCAGTCATGGAAAACTTCCTGGATGGACAGACATGGCGAATTGTCGAGAAAGCCAACGAGGGGAAAGATCGCCCGTTAAAGCATCTGGCTATTGATTTTTTGGTCTATGGCGCACTCGCTGAGATTTTCGCGAAATTGACCGGGTTCAATCGCGGTCTTGGCGGCTCTATGCACGCCTTTTTCCTGCCGTTCGGCATTTATCCGAACAATGCCATTGTCGGCGGTTCAGGTGATATATCTGTCGGCGCTGCCCTGTATAAAAAAATCAATCGCAAGCCAGGCCTCGTAGTCTGCAATATCGGAGATGGCTCTCTGGGCTGCGGACCAGTCTGGGAAGGCTTTATGCTGTCGGCTATGGATCAGTTCAAGACACTCTGGGAAGGTGATATGAAAGGCGGCCTGCCGCTGATTTTCAACATCATGAATAACCAGTATGCAATGGGCGGTCAGACACGCGGTGAGACCATGGGCTATGACTTTGTCGCACGTGTCGGTGCCGGCATCAACCCGGAACAGATGCATGCAGAGCGCATCGACGGCTACAACCCGCTGGCTGTCATCGATGCTTATAGCCGCAAGATTCAGATGATTGAAGAGAAACAAGGACCGGCTCTGCTGGATACGCTGACCTACCGCTATACAGGTCATTCACCTTCCGATGCGGATTCCTACCGGACACCTGAGGAAAAGGACGTCTGGGAGAAGAATGATTCAATCCGGAGTTTCCGTGAAGAACTGATCGCCGCGAAAATTGCTGACGAGAATGACTTCAACACCATTGATGAGACGGTGGTAGACACGGTTACACGGGCTGTCGCGCTTGCGATCGATCCGGAAATTTCACCACGGATGAATCTGACTGAAACACCAGATGCCATTGAGAAACTCATGTTCTCAAACCAGCAGGTTAAGAGCTTTGACGAAGGACGCGCCTGCGATGTTCTCATGCCCAAGGAAGAAAATCCGCGCGTGAAGCAGATTGCCCGCAAAACGCGTTTCGCTTTTGATGAAGAAGGTAAACCGGTCTCCAAAAACAAAATGTACCAACTGCGCGACGGGCTATTTGAAGCGATCCTTGACAAGTTCTATGAGGATCCGACACTCGTTGCCTACGGTGAAGAAAACCGCGACTGGGGTGGAGCGTTTGCCGTTTACCGTGGTCTGACCGAAGCTCTGCCATACCATCGATTGTTTAATTCGCCGATCTCTGAAGCAGCGATCGTTGGATCGGCAGTCGGCTATGCCATGAGCGGCGGCCGTGCGCTGGTAGAGCTGATGTATTGTGATTTCCTGGGACGTGCCGGTGATGAGGTGTTCAATCAGCTGCCGAAATGGCAGTCCATGTCTGCCGGTATTCTCAAAATGCCCGTTGTCCTGAGAGTATCAGTCGGATCCAAATATGGCGCGCAGCATTCTCAGGACTGGACATCACTGTGCACACATATTCCTGGCTTGAAAGTCATATTCCCGTCAACACCATATGATGCTAAGGGACTGATGGCTTCCGCGCTCAATGGAACCGATCCGGTTATCTGCTTCGAAAGTCAGCGAATTTATGACATCGGTGAGATGTTCCATGAAGGCGGCGTGCCCGAAGAGTCATATATGATTCCGATTGGCGAGCCTGATGTCAAGAAACAAGGCAAAGACCTGACCATCCTGACCGTCGGTGCAACGCTGTACCGTGCGTTCGATGCAGTCAAACTGTTTGCTGAGCATGGAATTGACGTTGAGCTGATTGATGCCCGTTCACTGGTTCCGTTCAATTACGAGAAAGTCATTGAATCCGTTCGCAAGACCGGCCGCATTATCGTTGCCGGCGATGCCTGCGAGAGAGGTTCCTACCTGAACGATCTGGCGCGCAACATCAATGATTTGTGCTTTGATGACCTTGATGCGCCGGCCATGGTTCTCGGATCACGCAACTGGATTACCCCGGCCCATGAACTCGAAGATCAGTTTTTCCCGCAAGCCGACTGGTTTGTTGACATCTTCCATCAGCGGATTCAGCCGATTGCCGGTTATACGCCGCAAAACAGTTATACGGATGTGGAAATCACCCGCCGCAGTAAACTCGGCGTCTGAGTCGTGATCCA
>JAAYBY010000070.1 GCA_012729935.1 Clostridiaceae bacterium
CGTATACGATTTTTCCATCTGATGACTGAGATAAGCTTCAGATACAGCAAGAAATGATTCGCGTGTGCCCGGATCTATTGAGAATCGGAACAATCTGGTGACCGGTACATTCTGAATGTGCAGCAGACAGTCGAGCACACCTTTCGATAAACGGGTCGCATCTGTCGTTCTGGACAGACAGGCCTGACGGCTGCAAACGAGTCCACCGGCCTGCAGACTGAAACGATAGCCATTGTGTGTTTCAGACGTCCTGTTACAGATCACACAGCCTTCCAGATGCGGTGCGAAGCCAATCAGCATCAGCAACTTCATCTGTGCAACATGAACCATCAGGAGCGGATCCTGTTCATTGCTGATCGCGTGAAGACTGAAAGCCCAGAGTGTATATACTGAAGTCTGCGGACTGTCATCCCGCGTGACATCGATCACAATTTCTGCCAGATGGGTCGCACAGATCAGACGGCTTAAATCTTCCTGAAGCGGCTGAAATGATGTGATCAATTCCGAGGCGTTTAACCGATACTTGTTTTTATTCTCGAACAGTTCAAAAGACGCAAAGGAGAAAAGCTGGGTTGTCAGAAGATGCGGACTGCGATTACGGCGTGCGCCGCGTACAGAAACTGTGATCAGTCCCATAGATTCTGTCAACAGATCAATGATTCGATCGGCCTCACCGACCGGAACCACACGAATGACAAATCCTTTGGCTTTAATATGCCCCATGTTTGTTCACCTGGTCATTTTCGAGTTTCAAACCCGAGATTTTTCAGGATATCGGACTTGTTTCGCCAGTCTTCACGTACTTTGACAAACAATTCAAGATAACAGGGGCACTCCAGCATTGATTCAATATTGATGCGTGCTGCGGTTCCGATTCTTTTAAGCATGGAACCCTGGCGGCCAATGATGATTTTCTTATGTGATTCACGATCACAGTAAATGACCGCATGGATAAAAACACGCTCGCGTTCCGGACTTCCCTCTTCCTCGAAAAGTTCAATGGACACGGCTACACCGTGGGGAATTTCCTCGTGTGTCAATAATAATATCTGTTCGCGAATCAGTTCACCGGCCAGAGACCGTTCTGTCTGATCTGTAATACTGTCAGCCGGGAAATAACGGGGTCCTTCGGGCAGGCGCCTGGTGATCTCTTCCAGAATAATGTTCATCCCGTCGCCGGACCGGGCGGATAATGGAATAATCGACATGAAAGGATATGCTTTGTTGTATCGCTCAATAACCGGCAGCAAATTCTCTTTGGGCATTTTATCGACTTTGTTCAGAGCCAGTATAACGGGCTTATCCATTTGTCTGACTGACGCCAGAAGCTGTTGCTCCTGCTTTGGCAATTCGTTGCGCCTCGCTTCTGACGCCGCAGCCGCATCCGTTATCATCAGGACAATGTCGCTGTCCATCACAGCTGTTGTTATGCGTCCTGCCATATAACGGTCCAACCGTGACTTGGGCTGGTGATAGCCCGGCGTATCCAGAAAAATAATCTGACTATCGGGCTGATCGATAATAGCCTGGATTATATGCCGCGTAGTCTGCGGTTTGGGTGATGTGATCGCAAGGTGAAGTCCGGATAACTGGTTTAATAACGTTGATTTTCCGGCATTTGGTAAGCCTATAAGGCTGACAAAACCCGATCGGAATGGCTGTTGATTCATGATTTATCTCCTTCTTGAAACCCCGATCGATCGAGATTTATTGCGTCTAACACGTCTCTTTGCAGCTGACGCATCGTTTGTTCACGTTCTGTGCGATCGTGATCAAATCCGATCAGATGCAGGAATCCATGAAGCGTCAGAAAAGCAATTTCCCGTTCAAATGAATGACCATATGCGTGTGATTGTCGACTGGCCTGGTCCAGACAAATCAATAAATCTCCCAATGGCATTGCCAGCTGTCTCCCTTGCTCATAATCTGCTGGACCGATTAGTTGTTTAACACGACCATCATACATATGAATCAATGGAAATGACAAAACATCTGTTGTACAATCGACTCCGCGCGTCTCGCGGTTGATTCGCCGCATAATCCGCGGTCCGGTCAATGTGATCGAAATCTGCGGTTCTGCTTTCACATCAAGAAGCCACGGCATTTCGTACTCTGTATTAAGCAGTATCATCTGTTCTGCCTTTTGCAGCGTATGACGAATGACAGCCTTGATCGGTGCCGTTTGGTATTTAGTTTGCCGGTTGTTGAACTGGATGATCATCTGGATATTTGACCCTTTCATGAAAATGACCTGAATAGACTTGGATGAATGCTTCAATAATCCGTTCAACATCTGAGAAAGAGAGACCGGAAGCAATCAACTGATCTTGCTCATTTTTGGTTTTAATGATCCGTCTGATCAGTTTTCCTGCGGCTTCTATATCACTGGTTCCGGTCGATTTCATCGCAGCCTCAACCGAATCAGCCAGCATAACGATCGCGGACTCACGCGTACTGGGAATCGGACAATGGTACCTGTACTGATCAGAATCCGGGCTGTCAAATCCGTTCGTCTCAGCTAATGACTGTGCTTTTCGGAGAAAATAGATTTGTTCAGTAGAGCCATGATGTTCATGAACCATGCGGAGTATCGGAGCAGGCAGCCGATAACGTCTTCCAATTCGAACACCCGCATCCGGATGGCTTAAGATGATTTTCGCGCTTTGTTCAGGCGGCAGCTCATCATGCGGATTATGACCCTCCTGATTTTCTGTGAACATGAGTGGATTCTCGAGTTTGCCGATATCATGATAATAGGCACCAACACGTGCAAGCAGTGCATCGGCATTAATCGCAACAGCAGCCGAATCAGCCAGATTTGCCACCATCATACTGTGTTGTGAACTACCTGGAGCTTCCACAAACAGCCGACGCAGAAGCGGATGGCCCGGTTGAGACAATTCAATCAGGCGCATCGGGGAGACAGAGTTGAACAGCATCTCAAACAAGGGCATCAGGCCGATTGCTGCAATAACCGAAAGGGCACCGCTGACGGCGGCATACCCGCTGTTCAAAACAACATCCGACCATGCTTCTTTTAACATGATACTAAAGGAAAAGGCCGTTAGAATATTGGCTCCTGACGTGGCCAGAATGATAAATGCGTAATTATCCTTACGAATAATACCTTTGGCAAATAAAGCTGCGACCAGACTGCCGATCATCGCCACTGCAAGAAAAATCGGGTTGAAATTGGTCATCGGAAGAATCAGTACGGAAAGGCAGAGCGACAAGATAACAGCCGCACGAAACCCAAAATATGACGCAATCAGTACGGCAGCAAAATAGACCGGCGGTGACAACGTTGCATAACGCGTAATGGTAACAGAGATCAGAAGCGGAATAATCAACGACAGAAGCAGTGCAACCATGTCCCGGGCACTGCTGATGCTTTCTTTCTCATAGTGCCGGATATAAAACGCAGCAATGCCGACGACAAGGAGAAGCAGAAGAAATATGCCGGCAAGATGATAATAATCAAATTGACCACTGTTGATCAAATCCAGATCTTCAAGCAGGCTGTACATCTCTTCCGTGATCACTTCATCCATCGCAACAATCCGGGTGCCTTTCTCAATCATGACCGGATTATTCAGCACTCGATTATAAGCAGCCTGACGAGCGTTGTCGGTTGCTGCTGCATCGAAAATAACATTTGGTTCGAGCAGCAATGTCAACGTTCGTTCTATGACAAACACGTCATCACGTTCATACAATACGTCTTCATTCAGGTCGTTAATTTTTTGATTCAGATTGTTTCTCAGACTGGCGGCATCAATCCGTTCACTCATGATTTGATCGCTGATCGATTCTACATGGTTTTCGATACGGTTCAGCCGATCATCTGATACAGATGCAAAGACCAGACTGTCATTTTGACTGATAATCAGATTCAACTCCCGATTAATCATCAGGCTGATTCGTTCAGACAACGCTTCAGTGTCAATTACCTGGACAGGTGGTCTTGTTGGCTCCGGTTGGACGGTTGGCAGTGGATTACCATCCGAATCTGTCTCTTGCGATGTGCTGGTTGACAATGGCAGCGAAGGCATGTCTTTCATCGGCGGGTCAGCACGTTCATTACGGATCAGCTCAAAAAAACGGTCGAGTCTTTGATCAACACGATTGACAATCTCATCAGAACGGAGAATCACTTCGCCAACTTCTGCAGCTGCGCGGGCTGCCCGACGTTCTGTTTCGACCTGATCGCGAATACTTCTCGGCGCTACAATATCGTAAGGACTGACATCTCCGGGACGCAGCATGTATTTCTCCGGAATCGAACCGGTATAGACAGCGGCCAGAACAATCGCGACCAGAACAAGAGAAACAAGAAAAACAAGCACAACACGAAGTCGCGAGGATATCTTCACAAACAATCAGCCTCCCCTCTGCCCTGTCTTCTCGTATGCTCGAATAATCCGTTGGACCAGGGCATTACGAACAACATCCCGCTGCGATAGCTCGACAAATGCGATTCCCTCCACATCCTGCAGGATGTGTCTGGCTTCCTTTAGTCCCGATTTTTTTTCAAAAGGAAGATCTATCTGTGTAATATCGCCGGTCACAACGGCACGCGAATGAAAGCCCAGTCTTGTCAAGAACATTTTAATCTGTTCCGGTGTCGTATTCTGCGCTTCATCCAGAATAATAAACGAATCGTCCAGTGTCCGGCCTCGCATATAAGCCAGCGGTGATACTTCAATTAGACCCTTGTCGAGATTTTTCAGATATTGGTCAACACCCATCAGTTCGTTCAGGGCATCGTATAAGGGCCGCATATACGGATCAACTTTGTTCTGCAGATCGCCCGGCAGGAACCCAAGCTTCTCACCAGCTTCTACCGCTGGTCGTGTCAGGATAATTCGGCTGACCTCATGCGCTCTAAACGCGTTGACAGCCATCGCGACAGCAAGATATGTCTTTCCCGTTCCGGCAGGTCCAATAGCAAATGTAATTTCGTTGTCTCGGATAGATTGGACAAAATTCTTCTGGCCCAGCGTCTTGCTTCTAACAGGTCTTCCTTTTGCTGTCACACAAATACAGTCAGGTGTGTAGCCGACTACCTGATCAAGATGATTCTCATTTGCCATATCGGTCAGATACGTTACAAGCTGCAAATTAATCGGATGGCCCTGTCGGTCTATTTCCAGCAATTGATCACAGACTGCAGCAGCCTTGCCAACAGACTCTGAATCGCCGGATATAATCAGACCGCTGTCAGTTACTTCACAATCGACGCCTAGAATCTGGCCAATAATGTCAAGATGCCCGTTGCATGTACCAAATACAGCTAGTGCTGCCTGCGGATGATCTACACTGATTCTTCGTTCCACGAACGATCCCCCTTTAAGATGATTTCGGCATCAGAAGATCAATTTTAAATGCTATACTGTCTTCATTTAAGGCCGGAACCGTTAGTTCAGGAACAGGTGAAATCTGGATACTATACTGGTCGCTCTGGATCTGTCCGTCTGCAAGAATGGCTCGCTTGACAGTATCAAGATAATCAAGTATCGATGTCTCATTCTTGGGATCCGTAATCGCTTTTATTTCAAAAGGTTCCTGTCTGCTGTAATTATTGCCATTGATGATAAGATTTGAGCCGCTGCTGCGGATTTCACTGGTTGCGACCAGACGTTCATCATTAATCGAAACTGCCTGCGCACCGAGATTTCTCAATTCATTGACAAACTGCCTGAGCACACTGTCGCGAATGTCGATTCCTTCACCCGACTGTACCGTGATGACAATTCCGTAATTACGTACCTCACGCAGACCGGCAAAAATGGCGGCTCTTTCTTTTTCCCTCACGATCGATTCGATTTGCGCATTACCGGACGCTTTGTCATTTTCCAGTATTTGTACATAATCATATAATTCAGCATTACGTTCTGCCAGCTCATTATTCTTGTTGATCAAATCGATGAGCTTGGTCTGGAGTTCAGCAATATTCTCTTCACGTAAATTGCTCAAATTGACATTTTTCATCTGCAGTGCAATCAGAACGCCCAGAATAACACAAACAGCCGTCAAGGCTACATTTCTAACCAGTGCTTGTTTCATGGCGTGTTTCCCTCCAATAACGTGATGTACCTCTGAAATTGATCCGCTTCCATAAACGGCGGAACAGTCACGGTCTCGCTGGTCTCTGACGATACAATCAAACCAATTTCAGTCGACTTCCGAAGGTTCAGCATCTCATCACCGTCAATCACAGATTGAAGTGCGACGGGATCACCGATCGCTTTAATGACAAAAGGCGGCAACATGCGCGACTGATTGCATCGAATGGTTGACCCGATACAGATGACCGACGAAACATGGGTGATTCTGAGATCATTGACGGAAATGGCAGCCGCTCCTGCGTTACGCAGCAAGTCAATCACATGCCGGATATCACCATCATGAACAATCGATGCATCTGAGTCTTTAAGAATATCATAGCCAGGCTTATCGTTCAATGTAACAATGATGCCTGGTCCGTTGACCTCCGTAAAACCTGCCAGGACGCGGACGTATTGAAGTTCATTAGAAAGCGTATCATACCCCTGGTCAATCAATAACGCCTCAATGACTGCAGCTTTTCGTTCATTTAGTTCTTTGTTTTCCTGTTCAAGCCGAGCGTATTTATCCTGCTGATCCTGTAATTGCTTTTCAAACTCCCGATACTGAAAGATCAGATCCTGTCGTTTTGTTTCGGATCGGACAGATTCCACATGGTTCATGATAATGATACCAAACAGCAGAAAAATAACAAACAGCAGACTTTGCTGAAGCAATTTCTTTTTATCCTGCTTTTGGAATTTCTTTTTCATAAAAGACGCTCCGCGACCTGACTGAACGATGCAGGCACAGGACAGCTTAATCTGAGCTGCCGGTTTGTCACAGGATGGATAAATGACAGTTCAGACGCGTGAAGAACCTGCCCGTGCAATCCGTATTGCGGCCAGCCTTTGGCATAAAGCGGATCTCCCACAACCGGGTGCCCGATATAAAGCATATGTACACGGATCTGATGCGTTCGACCGGTTTCAAGATGCACTTCCAGCCAGCTGGCTCGATCAGAAGTTTGATGCGTTGTAAAATGACTGACTGCCGGTTTTCCATCCGCAACAACACTCATTCTCTGCCGATGGTTCGGATCACGTCCAATCGGTGCATCAACTGTCCCGGTTTTTGCCTTTACTGATCCATGGACAAGAGCCTGATAAACACGTTCAATCTCATGACGTCGGATTTTCTGGCTAATATCCTGGTGAATACGATTATCCTTAACAGCCAGAATCAGTCCAGACGTATCTTTATCGATGCGGTGCACAATTCCCGGCCTGATAACGCCGTTCAAATCAGACAGCTGGCCTTTACAGTGGTTCAGCAGCGCGTTGACTAATGTCTGGTCACGATGCCCCGGTGCAGGATGTACGACCATACCCTGAGGTTTGTTGACGACAATCAGATAGTCATCTTCATAAACGACATCAAGTTTGATTGCCTGCGGCTGAATAGTTGTCAGTTCAGGCTCTGGAAAGGCAACTGAAATGACTTCTCCAATTTTTGTTTTCCAGGATGGTTTAACCGATTCGCCACGGACAGTTACGTGTCCATCTGACACAAGTTTCTGCAGATAGGAGCGTGAGCAGTCAGTCAGATGCTCAGAAAGGTATCGATCGATTCGAACACCTGATTCGGTTATCGGTATTTGTATTGACATCTAATCGTCCTCATGCGGTCTGGCCGTCTGTTTTTTTGGATCCGGAATCAGGCTGTCCATCAGAGACTGATCTTTAATAATAAACAGACACAGCAGGATCGTACCACATACTATGAGTGTATCAGCCAGATTAAATGTTGGAAATATATATGATCCGAAATGAAAATCAAGGTAATCGACGACAAAACCCAGCCTGACCCGATCAATCAGATTTCCGATACTGCCGGAAACAATGATCGCCAGCGGCAGACGCAGACGAAGGGATTTGTTGCGGGCGATCAGGATCATCATCGCAATCGATAACAGAAACGACAATCCTGAAAGAATATAGATTCCCCAGTCCGGTCCTGCCAGAAAACTCCAGGCACCGCCGGTATTTTTGCGATACGTCAAATAAAAGAACGAGTCAATAACCGTGATTCTTTCCGTTACTGCGATTTGGGCCTGCACCAGATATTTGAAAAGCTGATCCAACGCGCTTAATATAATAATGATGATCCAGACCATTTCCACAACTCCTCAATTTGCTCATATGGATGGTATCGACTGGGATTCAAATGGCCTCTGACCCTATCTCCATAGGCGATTCCCATATAGGGTACACACACGATCTCAAATGGCGTTCGTGCCAGTGCCTGGGCCATCGTCATGCGCCAGTTCCTGTTTACTGCATTATGCGGACTGCTTCCCGTTTCGTCAAATGGTTCTAGCTGATTCAGTTGATTCTGCCAGAACTGGGCATTTTCCAAGGCTTGTCGATTGAGATCCAGACTCAAGATTGAATCACACCAGAGAGGCATCGGATCCCGGACAAGGAATCCTGGTTCCGGCTCAGATGGCAGCATGACCGACAGGAGCGCCAGATCATACTGCTTATCTTTCACTGCCTGGCTGAATGCGTCATCTGTTAGAATCTGCACCTGGCCGGGAATACCCTCGTCTTCAAGAAAGGCTGCGATTTGACGGATCAATGCGACTCGCCTTTCATCACTGTCAGGAGCAATCATTGTGATGATATCTTCTTCTCGCCACATCACCGTTTTGCATCGTTCAAACAGCGACACAGCCGAATCACCGATTCCCTCGTTAAAAATACTCTGAGAGGACAATCCGGTAAAGCTTGCTTCACCCCAGGTGTCGAGCACGTCCGGCTCAGCCTTAAACTGCTGGATCACGCTTTTAAGAAAGCAAAGCCGGCCAGAATCAGACAAAATCTCATTTTGCTGATTCTCAAATGCAATCATGATCACCTCAGGTCCTGAAAAACGATCGACGCGCAGACTGCTGCGCACCGTATAGCCATTCATCTGCCGCGTGTCCAATAAAACAAGATCTAGCTCGTCTTTTTCGAAAGCTCGCATCGCAGCTGACTGATTGATATATGACTTCACAAGCAGTGTGGGTGCTTCAGACGAACTGTCTGCAGGTTTTAAAACCAGTCCGGCCTCGGGATCAAATTGATCGATTTCATAGCGTCCGGATCCGGTAAAGCGCTCCAATGGTTCGGTTGCGGTTTCTGATTGTGGTATGATCGGGAATGTCAGTGCATAGCCGATCCAGGGATTTTTTTCAGTCAGTGTTATTCTGACTACCCGCTCACCGACCGCCTGTACATCTGATACACGGCTCAGGCCAGATGACCAGGAACTTTCATTGTCAGGGGTTCTCAACCACTGAATGACTGCTGCAGCATCTGCGGCTGTCACTACCGTTCCGTCATGAAACATCTGCTGTTCTTTCAAGACGACAACAGCCGTCAGACCGTCATCCATCAGTGTCAAGCTCTCTGCGAGATCTCCTGTCAGTTGATCATCAGACTGAATGGTAAACAAGCTTCGATAAATCAAACGATAGACAGCCTGTCCGGACAGCGATCGGTCGAGCAGTGGATTCAATGATGTCCGTTCAGGCCACCATATACGTATCGGCGCCTGTGTTCGCTCTCCGCCAGCCAGATCATCAGACTCGTCAACGGTCGCATCAATGGTTGTTTGATCGGTCTGTGTCTGAGTCGTTTCCGATCCATCTGCCTGGCAACCGGCTAACGATAGCATAAAACAGCATCCAATAATTAAAATGGCAATTATCCGACAGACTCCTGTCTGATAGTGGTGGACCATTACTTCATTCCTCTATTCTGATTCTGCGGATTGAACGAGCCCGACCGGTTTCCGGATCTGCTTCGACGATTACACCGCAAAGAGCAGTTGGACCGTCAGCCAGTTGATATCTTGACGGCAAATGATCAACCAGCCTTCTTAAGGATGTGGTGCGGTCCATACCGATCACACCGTTAACCGGTCCTGTCATGCCGACATCCGTTATATAAGCGGTCTTCTGGTTAAGAAGCCGTTCATCCGCAGTCTGTACATGCGTATGCGTTCCGGCTACCAGCGTGGCACGGCCATCTAAATACCATCCCATGGCATTCTTTTCAGAAGTTGCTTCAGCATGGAAATCGACGATGACGAGCCCTTTTTTGTAATGTGACCTGAACCGGTTAATGATCGTATCTGCTGTCTTAAACGGATCATCAACAACACTCATAAAAATGCGTCCCAACAGATTAATAACCAGAATCGGTGTTATCGGATGCTGGATAATCCGGAAGCCTTTACCTGGCCAGGCTTCGGGTCCATTGGCTGGTCGAATCACAAAAGGCAGTTGATCAATTTGATTCAAAAAATCCGCTCTGGCCCATGAATGATTACCAAGTGTTATCAAATCAACTCCATAATTATTGATTTCAATAGCCAGTTTATCGGTCAGTCCCATACCTGCTGCCGCATTTTCAGCATTCGCGATACAAAAATCAATTTGATTATCGTGACGCAAATCAGGTAAAACATCACGCAGCAAATGTCTGCCGCTGATACCAACCAGATCACCAATAAATAATAAATTCAAACAAGTTCCTCCTGTCGTGTCTATCACAATTATTCTATCATATACATAATATATGAAGAAATAAAAAACGCGGCTGGCTCATTGTGAAACCAACCGCGTGTTATGATGCTTCTTCATGATTACAGGTGATGCTATTTTGCAAATTCCGTTACTCTGTTTTCTCTGATAATGTGTACTTTAATCTGTCCAGGATAATCCAGCTCTTCTTCAATTTTTTTACAGATTTCCCGTGCTTTTAAAATCATTTCATCGTCCCGTACTTTTTCCGGATTAACGATTACACGAATTTCGCGGCCTGCCTGGATCGCGTATGTCTTCTCAACTCCAGGGAAATTTTGTGCGATCTCCTCAAGTTTCTGAATCCGTTTGATGTACGTCTCAAGATTTTCACGTCGTGCACCAGGTCTTGCAGCAGAAATTGCGTCAGCGGCGGCAACCAGTACCGAAATCGCAGAGCTCGGTTCGACATCGCCGTGGTGCGACTCAATCGCGTTGACGACATCTGACCCCTCTTTATACTTTCGGGCTATCTCTGCCCCAAGTGATATGTGCGATCCTTCCATCTCAAAATCAGCAGCTTTTCCGATATCGTGCAGTAGGCCTGCTCTCTTAGCGAGCATAACATCCAGTCCGAGTTCTGCTGCCATCATACCCGTCAGCCAGCAGACTTCAATTGAGTGCTGAAGTACATTCTGTCCATAGCTTGTCCGGTATTTTAAACGGCCGAGCATTCTGACAATCTCCGGATGTAGTCCCATGATGCCTGTGTCGAACACGGCACGGTCACCTTCTTGTTTAATGGTCTGCTCAACTTCTTTACGGGCTTTATCGACCATCTCTTCAATACGAGCCGGGTGAATGCGTCCATCTATAATGAGTTTCTCAATAGCTATTCGTGCAATCTCCCTGCGAACCGGATCAAAACTTGATAGGATGACCGCTTCCGGCGTGTCATCAATAATCAGATCAACGCCTGTCAATGTTTCAATCGCTCGAATATTTCGACCTTCACGTCCGATAATGCGACCTTTCATCTCATCATTCGGCAATGAAACAACCGATACGGTTACCTCAGAGACATAGTCTGATGCATAGCGTTGAATCGAGCTGACAACAATGTCTTTTGCTTTACGATCAGCAGTCTCCTTGGCTTCATCTTCCATTTGACGCAGCATTAAAGCCATGTCATGACGATATTCGTTTCTTGCCTCGTCGAGCACCAGATTTTTGGCATCTTCTACTGATAGATTAGAAATGCGCTCCAGTTCAAAGACTTTTTGCTTTTCAAGCTCTCTTGTTCTTTCCTCTGCAGCAAGTACATCGCTGACCCGTGTCTCCAGTGCTTCCTCTTTTTGTTCAAGGATGTCGAGTTTCCGATCCAGAGCCTCTTCTTTTTGTTCGAGTCTGTTCCGGTCGCGCTGAAGTTCGCTGCGCTTCTCCCGAACATCTTTTTCCAGTTCAAGCCTTGACTGATGTATTTCCTCCTTGGCTTGCAAAAGGAGTTCTCTTTTTCTGTTTTCACCTGTTTTCTGGGCTTCTCCAATTAGTTTCCCGGCTTCTTCTTCAGCCTGTTCGGCTGCTGCCTTCATGGCTTTTGCTTTTTTACTGAAACCGAGATGATAATATGCAATTGTGCCAACTATGGCAACAACGAGCCCCAAAACCAGGCCAATTAGCATATCTAGCCAGTTAATGGCAATCACCTCCCTATTTATTTGTCAAGATTCAGTTATGTCCTGTATCTATGAAACTTAAGCATTATTCTTATCATATAGAAAGATAAGGCTCTCTGTCAATAAAAATTGGTCACACCGTCAACAGTGTGACCAATTCAACGCATTAAAGGGGTGATAAATGTTATTCTGTGTCGTTCGACTGCAAAACGCTATCCGGATATATCTCGCGTCTCTGATAATGTGTATGCAGCAATGCATGTGCTTTGTGGCTGTTCGGCTGTTCGAGGAATTCCTGGTACAGCTTTTCAACATCTGCATTTTTATGTGATTTTCGTTCAGGCATGATGACATCTTCCTCATACAGCGCTTGTGCCCGTGCTGTGCGGAGATCAATATCCATTAAGGTCTGGGCATCAATCTGGGGCTGGCCGCCACCGCACACGCAACCGCCAGAGCAGCCCATAATCTCAATAAAATGATATTCGGGTGCTGATCCGTCCCGTATGTCATCAAGCAGTTTTCGTGCTGCTGCCGTACTGTGCGCAACAGCAACACGAATCTTATGTTCACCGATTTCGATCTCTGCTTCTTTGATCAGTGATTCAACGCCGCGGACAGCCTGGTACTCAATCGCAGGCAAATCCTGTTCGCCAAGGATATCGGCAACAGTGCGAAGCGCAGCTTCCATAACACCGCCTGTTGCTCCGAAAATAACAGCCGCACCGGTGTATTCTCCGATCAGGTCCTGATCCGGCCCTTCATCTGGCAGATGATTAAAATCAATTCCGGCCTGTTTGATCATTCGGGATATTTCACGGGTTGTCAGCACCGCGTCGACATCACGGACGCCAAGACTCGGATTAAACATCTCATCACGATCTGCTTCTGTTTTCTTGGATGTACAGGGCATAATCGATACAACAAAAATGTCTTTCGGATCAATTCCCTTTTTTTCAGCGTAATACGATTTTATAATCGCACCTTCCATTTGATGAGGTGATTTACAGGTCGACAGGTTGTCTAGAAAATCAGGATAGTAGAACTCAGCAAATCGAATCCAACCGGGCGAGCAGGATGTAATCATCGGGAGTTTACCGCCTGTTTTTATCCGATTCAGTAATTCTGTGCCTTCTTCCATGATAGTCAGATCAGCACCAAAGTTTGTATCGTAGATTTTATCAAAACCCAGACGACGCAATGCCGCAAACATTTTACCCGTGACGCGCGTTCCGATCGGTAACCCGAAACATTCTCCCAGAGCAGCCCGGACAGCTGGCGCTACCTGAACTACGACATGCTTCTTGGGATCCATGATTGCATTCCAGACACGTTCATCGTCCTCTTTTTCATGTAGTGCGCCAACCGGACAGGCAATGATGCACTGACCGCAGTAAATACACGGAGCGTCCGCCATGCTGATATCATAGGCAGGACCAATCGCGGTCTCAAACCCGCGGTTGATGAATGACAAAACACTGATCCCTTGTTTTTGACAGGCCGCTACACAGCGGCCGCAGGCAATACATTTGCTGGAGTCGCGAACAATAGATGCAGAAACATCATCATATTGACTGGGGCTTTTTGTTCCTTCAAAGCTGATCTCACGAATTCCGTAGGTCTCACTCAGTGTCTGAAGCTCGCAGTTGCCATTTCGGATGCAGGCCAGACAATCTCGATTATGATCAGATAGAATCATCTCAAGAGTTGATCGTCTCGTATTGCGAACTCTCGGTGTCTGGGTCTGAACGACCATGCCTTCTGTTACAGGTGTAACACAGGCAGCAGACAGGCTTCGGCCGCCTACAACCTCAACCAGACAAACACGGCAGGCACCAATCTCATTAATACCTTTCAGGTAACATAGTGTTGGAATCTTTACGCCAGCCGACCGGGCAGCCTCCAGAATCGTATATTTTGCAGGCACTTCAATCTTAATACCATCTATGGTCACATTAACTTTGTCCACAACTGGTCACTCTCCTTTTTTTACTCTCACCGTTTTACAACAGCCTTGAATTTACATGCCTGCATACAGGCGCCGCACTTAATACACTGGCTCTTGTCGATGACGAACGGTTCTTTACCCAACACGCCGCTGATACAGTTTGTCGGACATCTTTTGGCACACAGGCCGCACATTTTACACAGATCCGAAATGATCTCATACTGTGTCAGCCCTTTACAGACACCGCAACGGCATTTTTTATCAACAACATGCTCCACATATTCTTCTCTAAAACGTTTCAGTGTCGACAACACAGGGTTAGGAGCTGTCTGTCCAAGGCCACAAAGAGAACCTTCGCGAATGGCAACTGCCAATCTCTCCAGATCGTCGATGTCTTTGAGTATTCCATTGCCTTCTGTGATTTTTTCAAGAATCTCCAGCATGCGACGTGTGCCGATTCGACACGGTGCACATTTTCCGCAGGACTCTTCAACCGTAAACTCCAGAAAAAACTTGGCGATGTCAACCATGCAGGTATCTTCATCCATGACAATCATTCCGCCTGATCCCATCATGGAACCTGCCTCGATCAAATTGTCATAATCAATCGGTGTGTCAAGCATTGATGCCGGGATACAACCGCCAGAAGGGCCGCCCGTCTGAACAGCTTTGAATGCCTTATTATCCGGGATTCCGCCACCGATGTCATAGACGACTTCACGGACGGTCGTACCCATCGGTATTTCAATCAATCCGACATTATTGATTTTACCACCGAGTGCGAAAACCTTTGTTCCTTTACTGCGGCTGGTACCGTAAGAAGAAAACCAGTCCGCTCCTTTAAGCATGATAGCAGGAATATTGGCATACGTTTCAACATTATTCAGGATGGTCGGTTTGTCAAACAATCCTTTAACTGCCGGGAATGGCGGACGAGGTGTCGGATTTCCACGCTTGCCTTCAATCGATCTCATCAGGGCTGTTTCTTCACCACAGACAAACGCACCAGCACCGAGGCGAATACCGATGTCAAAGGCGAATCCGCTCCCCAGAATATCATTACCAAGCAATCCATACTGTTTTGCTTGCTCGATGGCAATCTTCAGTCGTTCAATGGCAATCGGGTACTCTGCCCGTACGTAGACATAACCTTGATCTGCACCGATCGCATAGCCGGCAATGATCATTGCTTCGATCACGCTGTGCGGATCACCTTCAAGCACTGAGCGGTCCATAAATGCGCCGGGATCTCCTTCGTCAGCATTACAGCAAACATATTTCTGTTCACTTTGCTGACGGGCGGCAAATTCCCATTTCAGACCGGTTGGAAAACCACCGCCGCCACGTCCTCTAAGTCCGGACATTTTAATTTCTTCGATGACATCTTCGGGTTTCATTTTTTCTCTGAATATTTTTGCGAGGCCGAAATAACCATCGTTGCCGATGTATTCATCAATGGACTCCGGATTGATGTTGCCGCAATTCCGCAATGCAATACGCAGCTGCTTGGCAAAAAACTTCGAAGATTCTGCACTATAGTTTTTGCCACCGGTTGCAGACGTCTGAATGGTCATCAGTCTTTTGACAAAGCGACCCTTTAACAGATGTTCTGTCACGATTTCAGCGACATCATCAGGCTGAACGTGATAATACATAACGCCTTCAGGATAAACAACCATGATCGGTCCGTCATCACACAGGCCAAAACAACCGGTCTGGACAATCTTGACTTCATTGCTTAATCCATGGCGTTTCAGTTGTTTTTCCATTGTTTCAATAATCTGTGGTGATTGCAAAGCCGTACAATTTGTACCACTGCAGATCAGCACATGGGTTCTATAAAGATCCATGGTTTACGCCTCCTTGTACTTAGCCAGAATTTCAGGTATCTGATCGGGTGTCAACCGTCCGTAAACGTTTTCATTTATCATCATAACAGGAGCAAGGCCGCATGCGCCAACACAACGGCATGCATGAATCGAAAATCTGCCGTCCTGTGTGCATTCTCCAACCTGAATACCCAGTTCAGAGATGACCTTGTCTAAAACCGCCTGAGCACCTTTTACATAGCAGGCAGTACCCATGCAGACACTGATCTGGTTATCTCCCTTAGGATTCAGAGAAAAGAACGAATAGAATGTGATTACGCCATATACTTCTGCTACAGACAAGTCAAGGGCATCAGCCACCATTCGCTGAACTTCCAGCGGTAGATAGCCATAAACAGCCTGGGCTTCCTGCAACAGCTGCATCAAGACTTTTCTGCCCTGACCGCGATATTTGTCGATCACTTTATTGAGTTTGTTGATCTTCTCATCATGAGTCAGTCTTGTTGTTGTTGCCATAATTTGACTCACCTCCCAATAGTAAACAATATCATGTTTCAGCAAGTGCTACAATTCATCAAATATCCGAATTTAACGACCAATCGTGCGAATAATCCGGTCATCCGCTATAATGGGGTCGTCTATGATCCAAAAACGCGGACAAGGAGCTTTGCATGGAGATAACCTATTGTGTGTCTGAAGAAGATCATCAACAGCGGGCGGTTGACGTACTGATTCGCCGGACCGGCATGTCGCGCATGCTCAGCAAGAAAGTTCGTCTGTACGGCACATTATTATGTAATGGCAAACCTCATCGGATGATCGACCCTGTTCAGGGCGGCGATGTCCTGATCGCACGCTACCCGTCTTCAAATCTCGAGAAACCATTGATCAAACACCATGAAATGATCGACATCCTATATCAGGATGACTGGCTGCTCGTTACCGCAAAACCACCCGGTATCGTCACACATCCGTCCCGAAAGCAGGACTTAAACGCCCTGACCAGCTTGCTGTCTCCGGATATTCTGCATCCAATCAACCGGTTGGACCGGGACACATCAGGTATTGTCCTGATTGGTCTGAACGGTCACACACATCACATGATTTCACAACAGCAAACACAGAAGTTTTATCTGGCAATTCTTCACGGACGACTGCCGTTTAATACAGGTCTGATTAATGCTCCGATCAGACGCGACCCGTCCAGCCTGATTAGACGCGAAATACATCCGGATGGTGTTCAGGCCAGAACGATCTGGCGAACGATCGATTATAATGATCAAAAGGATGTTTCACTTGTCAAATTTCAGTTGTTGACCGGTCGAACACATCAGCTGAGACTTCATTCAATGGCCTGCGGCTGTCCGATCGTCGGTGATACGCTCTATCATCGGGATCGACTACCAGACGAACTGGATTTGCTGGCTGGTCGTCAAATGCTGCATGCGAGCCAGCTTTGCTTCCAGCATCCTATAACCGGTCTGCCGATTAACGTGACGGCACCGGTTCCGCCGGACATGCAGACTGTCCTGGATTATCTGGATTTAAAGATTGTTTGAATTGTTCGGCTTGCTCACACAGCTGACCAGCCAATGTCCGAGCTGTTCGATCCCCAACACCGCCAGAGAGCAGGCGGGCCAGCTCAGCTGATCTCTGTTCATCAGTCAAATGCTGAACAATTGTCTTCGTTCGTCCAGATTGTGTTGTTTTTTCAATCAGCCAGTGTTCATCTGCCATAGAAGCGATCTGGGCCATGTGTGTGATACAAAGCACCTGTCGGTTCTTTGAGAGCTGTATGAGCTTTTGACCGACCTGTCCGGCCGTCTCACCACTGATTCCTGTATCAATCTCATCAAAAATCAGGACAGGTATTGGATCAGCATCAGCTAAAATCGTTTTGATCGCGAGCATAATTCGCGAAGCTTCACCACCCGAGGCAATCTGTGCAAGCGGCTTAAGCGGCTCTCCAAGATTGGCGGACAGCTCAAATACAATTCTATCCAAACCCTGTTCATCAAAATGTTCAGACGACTCAGAGCGCAAAGCCATCTGCACAGCAAAGCGAACTGTCTTCATACCAAGATCAGCCAATTGTGTGGCGATGAGACCCTCAAGCCGACGTGCCGCGTTCTGTCGCTCTACACTGAGATCATGTGCAGCCTCCACCAGTATTGTTTTCAGTTTTTCTTTTTCCCGCATCAGCGCTTCATAGCGTGCCTCACCGCCGGTCAAGCGGTCCAGTTGCTGCCGGGCTTGATTAAGAAAAACCAAAACGGCTTCGAGAGAACCGCCGTACTTCTTCTTCAGTCGATAGATCAGATCCAGTCTGTTGTTGATTTGATCGAGTTCAGCGGGTTCAATATCGAGGCTGTCGCTGCATGC
>JAAYBY010000006.1 GCA_012729935.1 Clostridiaceae bacterium
AACACTCTACATATTATATATCATATATCCATCTGCGCATATTTCGCGTTAGACTGAATGAAATCCCGTCTCGGTTCAACTTTATCACCCATGAGCAATGTGAACACAGCATCAGTCTCCTGGGCGTCGATCATCTCAACCCTCAGGAGTTTTCGTGTTTCCGGATTCATGGTCGTATCCCACAATTGTTCCGCACTCATTTCACCGAGTCCTTTATACCGCTGCAACTTGGGGTCTTTCCAGCCAGTCTCCTCTTTAATCTTCTCGACTTCTTCTTCAGTGTAGGCATAGAAAGAACGGTTTCCCTCATAGACACGATAGAGCGGCGGACAGGCAATATAGACAAATCCGCCTTCTACCAACGGTCGCATGTGCCTGAAAAAGAAGGTCAACAGAAGGGTTGCTATATGCTTTCCGTCGACGTCTGCGTCCGCCATAATGATCACCTTGTGATATCGGAGCTTGTGGACATCGAACGCATCGCCGATACCGGCACCCAACGCCATGATTACCGGTTGTAGCTTGTCATTGTTGTATACGCGATCGATTCGTGCCTTTTCAACGTTGAGCATCTTTCCCCAAAGCGGCAGAATCGCCTGATACTTACGTTCTCTTCCGTTTTTAGCTGAACCACCTGCCGAATCACCTTCGACAATGAATATTTCTGTGAACTCCGGATTTTTTTCCTGACAGTCGGCCAGCTTACCCGGCAGTGTATTTGATTCGAGAACACTTTTTCGCCTCGTCATCTCACGTGCCTTTCGGGCAGCATCACGTGCCTGTGAGGCTGAAAGGGCTTTATCAATCACAATTCTGGCAATAGCCGGATTCTCCTCAAGATAATAGGTCAGCTTCTCATAGACAACGCTTTCTACGATTCCGCGTATCTCCGAATTGCCCAGCTTGGTTTTGGTCTGTCCCTCAAATTGGGGCTCAGGAAGTTTGACCGATATAATCGCGCCAAGGCCTTCCCTCACATCTTCACCTTGAAGATTTTTGTCGCTGACTTTCAGATTTCCGCTCTTACGCGCATAATCGTTGATCACTCGCGTTAATGCGGTCTTAAATCCCGTCAAATGCGTTCCGCCTTCGATCGTCGCGATGTTGTTTGCGTATGAATACACATTCTCTACATAAGAATTATTGTATTGCAGTGCCAGTTCTACAAAGCAATCGTCGACTTTTGAGGCCACATATATCGGCATCTTGTGTAGTGACTGTTTGTGCTTATTGAGGTACTCGACAAACGAAACAATGCCGCCTTCATAATGCAGCTTTTTTTCAACCGTTGGTGTGACACGGGTGTCGATCAGGTTTAGTGTGATTTCCTTGTTCAAAAACGCCATTTCCCGATAGCGTGACAGCATGACATTGAAGTCAAATACAATATCCGGAAATATCGTCTGATCTGGCCGAAAACGCGTCGTCGTTCCAGTTTCAGTCGCCGGACCGATGTCATGGAGCGGCTCGGTCGTCCGACCGCGTTCAAAACGAATCTGATAGGCGCGGCCGTCTCGTTTGACAGTTACCTCCATCCACTCAGCCAGTGCGTTGACGACAGAAGCGCCTACTCCGTGCAAGCCGCCAGAGACGCTGTATGCTCCGCCGCCGAATTTACCACCTGCATGGAGCATTGTATGAACCACTTCAACGGTCGGGATGCCCATTTTCGGGTGTTTGCCAACCGGGATGCCGCTTCCGTTGTCGGAAATATACACGGAATTATCTGGATTGATTCTGATATCTATCCGGTCACAGCGTCCAGCCAGTGCTTCGTCGACTGAATTGGCAACAATTTCATAGACCAGGTGATGAAGTCCGCGAACGCCTGTATCTCCGATATACATACCAGGTCGTTTTCTGACAGCTTCCAGACCCTCCAGAACCTGAATGTCGTCTTCATTGTATCTTTGCTGGTTTCTTGTGTCGAAGACATCCTGTTTGTCATCACCGTCATTCAAAATATCCTCAACAAAATCATCGTCGATCAGAGCTTGTGGATTCTCGGCTTCATTGAGAACCACATCAGGGTCGTCAACCGGATGCTCCTGAAAATTATTCTGTTCAAGCCCATTACGCAGGCTTTCATTACTCATTGTTTCACCTTCCTGATCCATTTTCATCTAACTAATCACTCATTTTCTGCCAAGTCTGGCCAATGCGTTTACGCAGGGTTGTCGAGGCAATGGGCGATAAATAAATCTTCTCGAGCGTGACAATAAAAGATCTCGGTATGTCTGATGATATGATCTCTATTTGCCCGTTCTTCTCTGCCTTCTGCAGAAAAGAAACGGTCGAGGAGCGCTTCAATGTCGTTTGATCGATGTCAAATATGCCAACGATCAACTTATCTGAGATGGCGTACGTTCCGCCCAGATGGAGGTACATCCAATTTTCCTCTCCTCTCGTCGTTTGCGCACAATACCAGTCTGTGGACGATAAGCTTAACAGTCTAATTATACCACGTTTGCATCGTTTTGAGGAGTCGTAAGCGCTTCAGCTGCTCTCATAAACCGTCGCACTGTCCATCTTCAGACTGCCGGGTCACACGACCCTGATGAACACAGTACAACGATTGCTTTCGCTGACAGGGCTGCTTATCTGCCGTATCACACATTTTTTCACTAAAATCCAGCTGGACATGATGGGCATCTGTACAGGTGACAAACACCTGGGCATCCTGGATATTTTTTAAAAGACTGATTCGTCGGTTCTCATCAAGTTCCGACATCACATCATCAAGCAAGAAAACCGGTGTTTCCCCTGTATCCTCCCGTAGAATCTGCAGTTCAGCAATTTTTAAAGAAAGAACAGCCGAGCGCTGCTGTCCCTGTGACGCGAACGGTTTGATGGCATTGCCGTTGAGCGTCAATTCAAGATCATCGCGATGCGGTCCAGCTTGTGTGATGCCTTTTTCAACATCATCTTCGAGATTTCTCTTCAATTTTCTGAGGTATTGATCATAGATTTCTTCTGTAGAACTGCTGGTTTCAATGCCCGGTACCGATCGATACCGAACTTCGAGGATTTCTGACTGATCTGAAATCAACTGCTGTGCTTCCATCGCCAGTGAACTGATTCGCTCACAGAATGCCTGTCGAATGGATAAGACAGCAGCGGCCTCTCGTGCCAGTGATTCATTCCAGACGTCCAATTGTACAGCTATCGTTTCATCGATACCCTTTTTCCCGGATTTTCTTTGATCTCGCCACGTCTTTAACAACCGATTGCGCTGAGCCAGAATCCGCGCGTACTGCTGCAGATGGACAAAATAAGCGGGTCGGACTTGCGATATCAGCAGATCAAGATAGCGCCTGCGCGTTGCCGGGCCTTCTTTGATCAGCATCAGGTCTTCTGGTGCAAAAATGACAGCATGAAAAAGACCCATCAGATCGCTTATTTTGTCGAGTTTCAGGCCGTTATGAAAAATATGGCGCAGTGATCGGGTTCTTTGCGGATCAGATGGTATTGCTTCCAGATAGCGTATTTCCAGCGTCTCTTCAACTTTTTGCTGACTCAGATAACGGATGCATACGGCGTAATCGTGCGTGTCGTGCAGGATTAAATCACTGTCTCTGGATGTACGGTGGGAACGCGCACAGGCGCATAAATAGATCGCTTCCAGAATATTGGTCTTTCCCTGGGCGTTTTCACCATAGAATATATTTATTTCCGGATCGACTTCAATCTCCTGATGCCGGTAATTCCTGAATTGAATCAGTTTTATCGATTTTATGATCATAATGCCGGACTAAAACGCATATCAGCGTCTCAATGGCAGCACAAGATAGGCGAACGAATCATCTTCAATCGGTTTCAGCACACACGGTCCCATCGATCCGTTGAACACGATAGAAATCTCATCCTCTTCAATAACTTTCAGCGCATCAATGAAGTAACGCGGATTAAAATCGATGTCGATCTTATTACCATTCATGGTAACCGGTATTTCTTCACGCAGTGTTCCCATATCCGTACTTGCGCTGATAACAAGTGTCTCGTCATCCGACAGTGTCAGTCGAACCGGATAACGTTTGTCATCTGAAGCGATAATCAGCGAAGCACGTTCGATCGCGTTATACAACGCTTCAGGAGCGACTGTGACTGTCGTTTCAGCGGTCTGCGGAATGATTCCGCGGTAATTCATGTATTCACCCTGAATCAGGCGTGAAACAATCTTCACGCTGCCTGTATCAAACAGAATATGATTGCCGGATAAGTATATATCCACTTTTTCCTTACCTGCACCAAGTATTCGTCCAACCTCGTGAAGAACTTTTCCCGGAATGATAAATTTAACCTGACCAACCGTCTCTTCCGTCAGACATTTACGCAAAGCCAGTCGGAAACCATCGATAGCGACCATTTCAATGGCTTGTTCGTGTGCCTGGAAAAAGCAACCGTTCAAAATTGGCCGTGTTTCATCGGTACTGACTGCGAAAATTGTCTGTCGTATCATTTCCTTGAGTGTCTGCTGTTCCAGTGAAACACGCTCTTCTTGTGTAACTTCAGGTAACTTCGGGTAGTCCTCCGCCCTTAAACACTTAATCGTAAAATGGGAACTGCCGCTTTCAATCTGGATACTCTGAGTCGGAACACTTTCGATTGAAACAATGTCATCAGGCAGTTTTCGAATAATATCACCAAACATGCGTGCCGGAACAACAAAATTTCCCTTTTCAGGGACATCTGCCTTCATCTGGCAGTCAATGCCTATCTCCATATCAAAACCGGTCAGTTTCAGACCTTCACCGGCTTCCACTAAGATTCCTTCAAGAATAGGCATGGTTGACCGGGTCGCTATAGCTTTTTGAACGATACTGATTGATTCAATCAGCCGGTCTCTTGAACAGATTACTTTCATTCGGGAATCCTCCTCTGGTGTTGTTGTATCTACTTAATAAGTTTATCACTTTTCTTCTTATAGTGTGTGGGTTCTGTGGATAACTGTCATTCAGGCTGAGTGTGTCGCGTTTTGCCTGTTGATAAACTGTTGACAGGTTCTTCAAAAATCGAGTCAGGATTGTGGATCATTTTTTGATGTTTTTTATCCACAGCCAATCCACAGTCAGATGATGCACATATCCACAGAAAAAGGTGCATTACTCCGCAATCCTTTTTTTGATGGCTTCAAAATCCTGAATGAGCTGTTCGTCTCCTTTCAGCGACTCAGTCATTTTGTTGCAGGCATGCATCACTGTTGTATGATCACGATTGCCAAACGTCTTGCCAATCTGTGGCAGCGTCATATTCAACAGGTTGCGGCACAGGTACATCGCGAGCTGGCGGGGATTGGAAATGTTTTTGCTTCTGCGGTTGGATTTAAGGTCATCGACAGAAATATTGTAATACCGTGAAACGACATCCATGATCACAGTCGAACTGACTGTCTTGCCGGCGATCGGCTGAATGATGTCCTTCAGAGCCTCTTTGGCGACATCGAGCGTAATTCCGCCTGCCAGCAGGGAATAACAGAGAACTGTGTTGAATGCGCCTTCCAGTTCACGGATGTTTGATGCGATATTAGTCGCGATATAATCAAAAACGTCGTCTGGTACAGACGCATGATTGATCTGGGCACGCCGTTTTAGAATAGCGACACGTGTCTCGTAATCGGGAGGTTGGATGTCTACCGTCAAGCCACAGGAAAAGCGTGTTCTTAAACGTTCTTCAAGAGAAATCAAGCTTTGCGGCGGTTTATCGCAGGTCATGACAATATTTTTGCCGGTTTCATACAACGTATTAAAGGTGTGAAAAAACTCGATCTGCATCTGCTCCTTGCCTTCAATGAACTGAATATCATCGATCAGGAGCATATCCGTGTTACGGTATTTGCTGCGAAAATCATCGTATTTGTTTTCTTTGATCGCAAAGATGAACTCATTGACAAACTGCTCACACTGGACGTAAAGAACGCGTTTTTCGGGATAATGCTCTATAACGTAGTGACCGATCGCATGCATCAGGTGGGTCTTGCCGAGCCCGGATCCGCCGTAGAGAAAGAGCGGATTAAAATTACGGCCGCCCTGCTTTTCAGCAACAGCCACACAGGCAGCGTGCGCGAACCGGTTGCCGCTCCCGACAACAAACGCGTCAAAGGTGTATTGGCGATTCAAACGACTGTGATTGACACCATGAAACGTTCCGCTTTCGTCGCCGGGATCAACCTCCTGCGGCTGAGGTGACAATACAGGTTTGCCGACAATAACCTGGACATCAAAGACTTGCGAGCAGGCAACTTTCAGTGTGTTTTTAATCAGGGGTACATATTGGTCGACAAATGTCTTATGAAAGTCATTGGGAACGGATAACGTAAAAACACCCTGGCCAATTGACAGAGGTTCCATCGGTTTAATCCAGGTGTTCAGGCAAATCTCGGACAGTTCGTTTTCAAGCAATCCCAGTGCCCGGTTCCAGATCTGGTCTATTTCCATTTGCTTCATGACGTTACCAACCCATCCTCAAGTATTACCATCTTACCAGATTATTGCCTGATCGAAAAGGTTTCAAGCCGTCGCTTTTCCCTTCCGTCAGAGTCGGATTAAACAGAAAAAGGCAATCGTTTTCACGTATTCAAGAGCTTGCATCAGGATCAATCAGCGAGGTAACCGATTAACCGCCTCAGATATAAACACCGGATGCAACATCATATTTTCAAGCTGTATAAATCTTAATATATTAGCAATATGTTTTTATAAAATTTTAACAATACGTTATTTCGCAATATACTTGATTAATGAAACATAGGCAAATACGCTCACAAGGATTATTAAAAGGCGGTTTCAAGATTTGATGTTAATTATCCATTTCGTAATCATATGTTTTGCGTATTTGAGTTAATCTAAATCACGAAACATCAAATGCGAATATATGGAAATCTTCTGAACCCCATGTTTTCAGGGGAACGAATCGAACAGCCTTGGCAGACACAGAAACGGCGTGGACTTGCAGGCGCTGGTATGAACCCTGAACCGTGCAGAGCGTCTGCCAGTTATCGGATGCGTCCAGGAAGTCAATCCGATAATCGCGAATCAACGTCTTGGGAACATGCATCGGCTGATCATTCAGAAAATAACCTGCCTGCATCGGACGGTTGTATTTCTTTTCTTCGGGCAGTGTTTCCCGGTTGAGAT
>JAAYBY010000071.1 GCA_012729935.1 Clostridiaceae bacterium
CGCTTCAAGCGCAATGATTCTGTTGCTGTTCGCTGCAACGATCGGCTGATAATGCAGGCAGATCTGATTCTGCTCAATTGCCGCGCGAAGATTGCGTTCGAACAAATTTTGCTGTTCAAACTGACGCCCCATTTTGTCATCAAAAAAAGTATACCGGCTGCGACCCGTTTTTTTAGCCCGATATAGTGCTATATCTGCTTTTTGAATCAGATCGTCTATTGAACGGGCGTCATTCGGAAAGATGCTGACGCCAATGCTGCCGCCAATCTGTTCGACGATATCGCGAACCTGAATCGGCTGGTCGATCGCCTGCAGGAGACGCGCAGCAATAGCAGACGCATCCAGATTATCATTCAGATGACGCGTAAAAACGATAAACTCGTCACCGCCAAATCTCGCAAGCGTATCAGACTCGCGCAATACCGACATCATGTTCTCACTGACGGATCTGAGTATCAGATCACCTGCTGCATGACCGAGCGTATCGTTGATGCGCTTGAAATGGTCCAGATCAATAAGTAGAATAGCCAGTTTCTCCTGATGGCGATCTGCATCCAGTAATGCCCGCTGCAGGCGGTCCATGAGCAGGTGGCGATTCGGCAGCCGCGTCAGCGGATCGTAATAAGCCATGTTGATCAAGTCCGGATTCGAGAAATTTTGCTCTGACAGTTCATAGACAACTATCTGAGCCAGCTGCTTGTTCTCTTCCAGCTGTCGGCCGATCATTCGCACCTGTGAAATCTGCCCGTTCCGTTCCAGCGACAAATCAATCGGCATCTCAAGCTGTGTCTGGAAAAGGCTGTTGACCCAGACATCCAGACCGCTCTGATCGGACGGACTAAACAGATCAGATAATTTAACTGGCTCGCCTTTTGCAGTTTGCAGACTGCTCAGATCCCAAAATGCCCTGGCTTTGCGATTACAGCGGACAAGGACTCCCGAACGGTCGATCACGATCGCTTTCCAGATTGTCTGCTCAAAAAACCGATCCGTTATCGGATGATCCGGCTGGATGGGCCTATTTTTGAGTTGATGATCACTTGCCAACATCATGTTTCTCATTTCTGCTGCTAATAGCGCTGCTGTGAAACACCTGGTAAGAAAACATGTCGGTTGTCCGTTTAACCGGTCTGCTAATACAAACGAATCCGCGACAGAACCTGCTCGCCAAATGACGATATGTGACTGGCCAATTGCTGTTCTGTTAACTTTGAAGCAATTCCGATCAGCCAGGCGTGTTCGTTTTGAGCCTGTGCCTTGACCGGTTTAGCTCCATACACATCAAAAACCTGCCTGACCTGCGCTGCGGATAACCCATTGCTGAATCGCACCAGTGCCTGGACAGAGCATTCTCCATGATCACGCAGAATCTCCTGTTTTGGAATCACCCACTCGGACAAATAGCGTACTCTGTCCAGGTGCATCGCACAAGAGATAATGTCAGCCACTACAGCGCTCGCTGTCGGCAGTTTACCAGCGCCCTGGCCATAAAACATCGCTTCACCCAGAGCGTTTCCTTCAATGAGGATGGCATTATTGACATCATCAGCTGCCGCAATCGGATGATTGCGCCCGATCAGCATCGGTGCGACGATCATATCTGCCCGATGATCAGGCAACAGCTTGAAACGGCTGATCAGCTTCAATTTCATATTCAGTGAATGTGCATACAGGAGATCAGTCGATAGTATATTTGTAATACCCTCCGAATAGATCTTACGGTAGTCAACATACTGTCCAGTTGTTATGCTGGCAAGAATAGCGAGCTTCCGGCAGGCGTCTGATCCGTTCAGATCCTCTGTCGGATCTTGTTCGGCATAACCTTTGCTCTGAGCTTCGGACAAGGCCTGTTCGAACGTAATTCCTGCCTCATCCATACGCGTCAAGATGTAATTAGTTGTCCCGTTGAGAATACCCGCTATCAGTCTGATCTCATTGGCCGCCAGCGATTTATGCAAGGGTCTGATGATCGGGATACCTCCGCCGACACTGGCCTCAAAAAAATAATTGACATTTTTCTTTCGCGCTAAAGCCATCAATTCCGGTCCGTGCGCAGCAACAAGCTCTTTATTGGATGTGATGAGATGCTTGCCTGCTTTTAGCGCCTGAACAGACAGTTTATAAGCGATCGAAGTACCGCCGATCGTCTCCACCACGATCGAGATATCAGGATCTGAAAAAATATCATCCGGATTATGGGTTATACGATCGCCAAACGGGTCATCCGGAAAATCACGAATATCCAGAATTTTCTTGATCTTGATCTGGTATCCGGTCCGCTGTTTCATGATCGCCTGATTCATCTGACAAACCTCGGCTACCCCCGAGCCTACGACTCCGTACCCCATGATGGCAATGTTAATCATGTTTTCCTCCTATGAATGTCAATGGCACATCCGTCATAATCAGTCTCGAGCCAAAATCCGGTGGGATCTCACCCCTGGTATTTTTCCAATTCGGTCAATCAAGTTGTCCAGCTCAATGGTCATCCGTTCCGTCTCGATCGAGATTGAAATATCTGCCAGACCATTGATCGGGTAGTTCTGATTGATGGTCAGAATATTCGCCTTTTCCCTGGACATGCAGTTGATAATGCCAGACAGGATGCCCGGAAAGTTTTCAACTGCAAAAACGAGTGTCACCAGACGGCCTCTGGATGTCTCATAAAACGGCAGGACAGCATCCTTGTATTTGTAGTAAGCACTTCTGCTCAGGCCAATCTTCTGAACTGCTTCATTAACGGAATCTGCTTTGCCGGAACTTAAAAGACGCTTGACAGCCATTACTTTGATAAACACTTCCGGCAGCATATCTGATTTTACAAGGTAATATTCGTCTTTCACTGATACCCTCTTTTCCGTCATCACTAGCAGCAGAGTCCTTGATATATGTACATTCGTCCGTGAAGGATAATATATCACGCGCCGCTTATGGGGTCAAGCAGCTGACTGGCGATTTTCTTCAACGCTTGTCCCCGGTGACTGATCCGATGCTTCTCATCATCTTCCAGTTCAGCCATTGTGCAGCCGAATTTGGGCACATAGAAGATGGGATCATAGCCGAATCCCCGGGATCCTTTCGATTCAGGTGCAATAAATCCTTCAACGATACCGACAGCAGTCAAAACGCGCTGATCCGGTAGGATTGCGGCAATGGCACAAACAAACTGCGCCTGCCATTGATCTGTCGGATAGGGTTCCAGAAGTTGATACAGTCTGGCTATTTTTGTCGGATAATCCGCTGATTCGCCGGCAAACCTGGCGGAATAGATCCCAGGTGCACCATCAAGAACGTCGATCGATAAACCCGAATCATCCGCAAGCACAAGCCCTCCCGTCTGCTGATGGACGGTTCTTGCTTTGATAAGCGCGTTTTCCAAGTAATCAGATCCGTCTTCGATAATCACACCAGAAAATCCCGCCTCACGCATTGATTGAATGGTAAAAGGCGGATTTGTAAGAATCTGACGAAACTCTCGAACTTTATCAATATTATCCGTTGCCACAATTAATTTCATTTTCGCTGTTTCCCTTCTGTCGGTTGTCCTATGAAAGTACCCATCCTTTGGGGTAATCGTTTTTGAGCAGGCGTGGCGAAGCGACACGACTCCAGCTGACAGGAAACTGTCCGCCCGCAAAACGCATCACAATCGCGACACGATCCCCGCTCTGCCAGTCCGGATTCCAGCAGTCGTCCGGTACTGAAAGTGTTTCTCCGCGAAGACAACGACGCAGAAGGTCGCTGTCAGGTTCAACAGCCACTGTGCGCAGTAAATCTCCTTGAGTCAAACAAAGCAGCAGCGCAGCTGACGGATTAAAACGCAGCTGGTGGCCGGCAGGTTGAATCTGTCCGAGAAACAGACCTGTTTTTACTTTGTTGACCTGTTTGACTGCGTCCGGGCACTCGGGCAGAATGTGTAAATGATTGCGTTCATTCCGAGGATGGCCATGCTTCATCAGCTGTTCGATTTTTTCCTGTCCTGATGATGATAATGTCTGCTGGCAGAAGCTGTCAAACGCCTGCCAGGCCTTCTCGTCGACAGTCTCCTGTCTGTACGAAGCTAAATCTGAACTGCTTTGTTCACCTTTCGTCAGCAATGCACAATAGTGACCTTCACCTTGCGTGCGATGGGGCCAGATCCGAACTGTTTTATCCAGTCCGGCAGCAACCGGTATACCTGGACTCAAGCCCTCTGTTCGTGCAATTTCAGTTAGAGAACCGTCCGGATGACTGCTGATAAAGCGTTCGATGACCTGTTCATTTTCAATAAGCGAAAAAGAACAGGTTGAGTACACCAGTCGACCGCCTGGCTTAAGCATCGTCCATGCGTCGCAGAGGATTGAATATTGGAGGTTTGCATAGGTATGAGGCGGATGTGAAAGCCAGCTTTTCACGGTCTGGGAATCCTTGCGAAACATACCGGAACCTGAGCAGGGAACGTCCGTTATGATCGCGTCAAAATACCCCGGTAAATATCCTGCGAGCGTCTGTGGTGATTCGGCGCTGATAATGGTTTGCGGACTACCGGTCAATTCGATATTGCGCTGAAGTGCCCTTACCCGTTTTTTTGATATCTCATTAGACCACAGTAATCCTGTATGCTTCAGGTCTGCCGCAATACGCGCGGACTTCCCTCCGGGCGCAGCACAAAGATCGAGAATCCGTTCGTGCGGTTGGGCTGCCAGAACATGTGCCGGCAACATGGCGCTCGGTTCCTGAATGTAGTAAAGGCCGGCGTAATAACCGGGGAAAAGCCCCGGTTGAAAGTCAGATGGACAATAGAGACCATCATTCGTCCAGGAAACACATTTAATGGATTCAACCGCCGTCTTACTTGCCTCGGCAATCAGATCGCGCAAACTGTCAAACTCGATTTTCAGCGTGTTGGCTCTTAACCCTGATTGTGGTTCGCCTTGCAGCGATTGCAGAAATGCTGGCCATTCAGCTGTCATACCAGCCGTATCAAACAATTCCTGCATTTCTTCAATAAACGCCGCAGGTAATTCTTTCATCGCAGTTCCTTTCTGTAGGAGATAAAGTCTTCACATTGTCTCAGACTGACAAGAGCGATCAGAGCGACAAAGCATCACAACCGGCATAAGCCACTCTCTTTAGTGTATCCGGATCAATCGGCAGCGGCAGATTCTCATCCGTCAGCAGTGACATGTAGCTTTTACTGCCGCCCGCCTGGCAAAGCGACAGAAAATGACGTTGCGCGCGAGCTGGATTCTTAAGAGAGATTCTCCATAACTCAAGAGCAGTCAAATCGGCCAAAACAGCACTTCCGGCTGAGAAAGGCGTCTCAATATCACGTACCGACATCTGCCAGCCACGCCCTGATGTCATAAACGACGCATCATCTAGATCAAGATCGGGCAAATACTTTTTTTCAAGAATGCGCCAGAGCCGGTTTCGCTGCTGCGGTGTCATCTCCGGATTTCGATAAATTTCATGTTGAAAAACATCCAGCAGACACAGTTCAGGCAGTTTCAACAGCAACTGCGTCACGTACATCGCGGCATAATCGTCGTGTCGGACATCGAAGATCGGTTTAAGATGCGGCAGCAGTAAGAGCGGCAAAGCAGCACCATACAACAAATGCGTCTCTGAGTCAGGTCGTAACGGATCAATCCGATCCGGATTATTCATGATTCGTGAATAGGCAAATGCCTGTCCTGTCAAGCTCAATAACGAATTCGTATCCTGATGCGTCGATGTTTCCTGCATCATTAAATATGTTTTCTTATCGTGTGGCAGGAAAAACATCTGACTATGCGGTATTTTTCCCGATCTGGCTTCAAAGTCGGTTAACCCGCTATCAATCATGTCTCTAATTGAAAAGTCCTTTTCTTCTGTAAATTGTCTGATTGCCTCGTCAATCGACTGAATATACAAATCACCCTGCAGAAAGGCTGAAGGATTGCCTTCAGGGAAAAAGCATGTCAGGTCATATTCGTGTAAATGCTCAACTTTCAGGCGTTTTCTTTGCAGGTGTCTGATTTCCCTTGCAAGAGGAACAATATATCGACGAACGTCTTCATGAATGGCATTCATATGCTCGATCGTGTAGTCAAACCGTCCCAGCCGGATGTAGCCGATTTCCGTAAACGACGAAAATCCAGCCTGAACAGCCATTTGATGTCTGCAGTCTACCAGTTCATCCAGAACGTCATCCATCTCACCTGCCCTTAAGGAGAGACTCTTGTCAATGGCAAGATGTGCCTGCTGGCGAATCGTCCGGTCCGGATCCTGGCAAGCCGCCGTCATAGCGGATAAAGAAGATTTTTGTTCCTGCCATTCGACCGTTATCGAGCTGTACAATTGTCGATATCGTCTGGTTAGCCGGTCTTCCTGCTGTCTTTCGTCTAACGTCCGATCCTGGTGAATTCTTGTCGATGCTTCGCACAGCTTTACCAGATACGATCCAAAGGCAGCCTCAATATCCGCCAGATAGCGGGATGATAAAAGGGCGGCTTGAAATTGTAGCAGATGATGCTCCAATTGTCGGGTCGCATCCTGGAAAAATATATAATCCCGTTCAGCCTGGGTGTTGAGCGTATCCTGAGCAAATCGGATGTCTGCTTCGGCAACGGACGTGCGGAATTGCCGGACAACTTGCTGCATATCCTTAACAGCATGAATCGCGCTGTCGGCGTTGAGCGCTAGTCTGAGATGCAATCGTGCTCTGCGCAGCTGATTGGCAACCTGATCCATATTCGGCCGAACGACGGGGTTTTCGTCACCTATTGCGCGATATCGATCCGGTGTCGTCATACCTTCACATCCGTTCCACAACCGCGATACCAACCAACTCCAGAGCTGTGCGGATCGTCAGGCAGACAGCTTGTACCAGATTGAGCCGGGCCAGACGCAGTTCAGCCCCGTCTGTTTTTAAAATCGGCTCATGGTTATAGTATTTATTAAAGGATCGTGCCAGGGCTGTCA
>JAAYBY010000072.1 GCA_012729935.1 Clostridiaceae bacterium
ATGATCCTTAATATGCAATTCAAAATGATCAGACTGGAGGGTTCTATGAATAAGCAATTAAACATTGGATGGGCTCAGGTGGATATCACACCAGATCGACCGGTCTTTGTTGCCGGACAAATGTATCCGCGTCTTTCCAGCTATATCCATGATCCCATTACGGCTACCTGCCTGGTTCTCGAAAACAACGAAGAGCAGTACGTTATGGTATCTCTTGATATGGTTAACACCCCGAAGGTCTGCTGTGACCGCTTCCGCAGCCGGCTTGAGGCGATATCAGGTCTTGATGTGAGCAAAGTCGCTTTTAACGGCATACACAGTCATAATTCGCTTCGCGGAAATCACGACGCGCATTTGATTAATTTCCCCCGCTACCTGGGTGCTGATCGCGTTGAACCGTTTCCGATGCCAGATGATATTCTTTATGGTGATGATGAAATCGAATTTCTTGCCGAGCGGGTTGAGGCGGTTGTTAGACGTGCCTGGGACAACCGAAAGCCCGGAGGGATAGCAACAGCTGAAGATTATGCTGCCGTTGGCTTTAACAGGCGTCCTGTTTTTAAAGACGAGGATGGATCGACTTATTCAGAAATGTACGGTGCCTGTTCCAAAGATAATTTTCTAAGGCTGGAGGGATATTCTGATCACACGATCAACATGCTCTATACGTTTGATCCATCCGGAGCCCTGACGGGAATGATTGTTGACATCCCCTGTCCAGCCCAGGTCTATGAATTGCATCGTTTCATCTCAGCTGACTACTGGTGCGATGTCCGCGACTGCATTCGTGAAGTCTACGGCCCCGTTTATATCTTGTCCGTCATCGGAGCCGGAGGCGATCAGAATCCGCTTGATCTGATCCGATTGTCACGAGATAACGAAAAAGAGCTGGAGCTTTGGAACGAGCAGGCGAGTGAAGTGTACCGGAATTTTGATATGAAAGAAGAGTGCCGTTCGATCGGCGAGCGCGTTTGTGACGCGGTGAAACGGGGTTATCGAAAAGCAATCCGTAATATCCAGTATGAACCTGAGTTTAAACATCGGCTGCTGACTTTGAAACTGCCGATCCGGACGGTCACACAAGCCGACTATGTGCAAGCCCTGGAAACCATTGATCAGCTGAAATCTCAATACGACGCAGATCATCCGATGGATATGCATGCCCAGGTCAAGGCTTATGAGGCGATCGGTGTCGCACTGCGCTGGGAACGTCAGAATCAGGATCCGGATTACACCTTTACATGTCATTTCGTTCGTTTAGGCCGCGCTATCTTTGCAACAAATCCCTTTGAATTATTCACCGAATACGGTGTCCGCATACGTGCCAGGAACCCCTTCAAGGAGACGTTCATTGTTCAGCTGTGTGATGATGCAGGTGTTTATCTGCCAACCCATGCTGCGTTGGCGGGCGGATCCTATTCTTCAAAACCGGCGACGACACTACTCGGCCCTGATCAGGGCGATGTTCTGGTTGAGGAAACGCTCAAGGCGATCCGTTCGCTTGTCTGATCAGTTTAATAAAATATTTTAAGACTTCAGATCGAAGATTCAAATTGTGAGGATAATCATGCACACCCGAAACAAACCTAATATAGTCGATTTCACACCAGGTCAGGCGGTATCAGGATCTAGAGGAATGGTTTGCACATCGCAGCCGCTGGCTGCAGAGGCAGGTATTGACATACTGAAACAGGGCGGTAATGCGATCGATGCGGCGGTCGCAGCCGCAGCGGCGATGACGGTTGTTGAACCGGTCATGAATGGTATAGGCGGAGACGCGTTCGCTCTGATCTGGTATCAGAATCGACTTTATGGAATCAATGGCAGTGGCCCTGCGCCCCAATCACTGTCTCCGGAAGCAATTCGGGCAATGGGATGTGGCCGGATGCCGTCTGACGGCTGGGCTTCAGTTACAGTTCCGGGCGCAGTATCCGTCTGGCGGCAATTAGCCCGTCGGTTTGGTCGGCTTCCATTTGCAGAATGCCTGCAGCCGGCCATCTCATATGCCAGAAAAGGGTTTGACGTAACGCCTGTGATTTCGCGTATCTGGGAAAAAGAATACAAGAAGTTCCAAGACAATCTGCCTGATTCGCTCTTTCAAATATGGGCAACAGCCTTTTCTGATGCCGAAAATCTGCGGGCACCGCTGTCGGGTGAACGCTGGTGTCAGCCAGATCAGGGCAATACACTCGAAGAAATAGCCCGATCTGAAGGTGAATCATTCTACCGGGGTGATATTGCCAGACAGATACATGATGCCTTTCGCAATGCCGGTGGATTTTTGCAGCAATCTGATCTCGCAGCGTATGAAGCCAGCTGGGTTGATCCGATCGCAACGGAATATCACGGCTATACCGTTTATGAGATTCCACCCAATGGTCATGGGATTGTTACCTTGATGGCATTGAATATTCTCAGCGAGTACGAGCAAAACGCCTGTCAATTGACAGGCGATGACCGCTTGCATGCGCAAATTGAAGCACTAAAACTCGCTTTTACGGATGGATTACACACCATAACAGATCCTGCATACATGTCTGTTTCAGTAGAACAGCTGCTCAGCCGCCACAGAGCTGATCTGCGCAGCCGTGAAATCGGTGAACAGGCGCTATTACCGGCACCCGGCTCCTTTACGTCAGGTGGAACGATTTATCTATGTACAGCTGACGGCGAAGGAAATATGGTTTC
>JAAYBY010000073.1 GCA_012729935.1 Clostridiaceae bacterium
CAAAAAACTGATGTGTTCCGGATTCCGGACTCTGACGAAGCATATTTGTGAAAGGTGGAAGATACAGCATGAAAGCAGGACGATTTGGTGAATATGGTGGACAGTATATTCCGGAAACACTCATGCGGGCTGTTCAGGAACTTGCGTCAGCCTATCAACATTTCAAGCAAGACGATCTTTTTCAGTCTGAGTTAAATGATCTTCTGAAAACGTATGCCGGCAGGCCATCGTTGTTGTACTTTGCTGAGAAGATGACCAAAGACCTGGGTGGAGCACAGATCTATCTCAAACGTGAAGATTTAAACCACACCGGTTCGCACAAAATCAATAACGTGCTGGGTCAGGTTCTGCTCGCCAAAAAAATGGGCAAAACGCGGGTGATCGCCGAGACCGGCGCTGGCCAGCATGGTGTCGCGACCGCAACCGCTGCGGCGCTGATGGGACTTGAATGTGACATTTACATGGGTCGGGAAGATACACAGCGCCAGGCTTTGAATGTCTACCGCATGGAGCTGCTGGGTGCCAGAGTCCATCCGGTCACAACCGGGACCATGACCTTAAAGGATGCGGTCAACGCAACCATGCGCGAATGGGTCAGCCGTATTACAGATACCCATTATGTTCTCGGATCGGTGATGGGACCACATCCATTTCCCACTATTGTTCGTGATTTCCAGAAAATTATCGGTGAGGAAATCCGTCAGCAGCTGTTGGCTGAAACCGGTCGGCTGCCCGATGTCATACTCGCCTGTGTAGGTGGCGGCAGCAACGCAATCGGTACATTCTACGATTTTGTCCATGATGAACATGTTCGGCTGATCGGTTGTGAAGCGGCCGGACATGGCATTGAGACAAATCAGCATGCGGCGACCATCGCTAAAGGAAGCGTCGGAATTTTTCACGGCATGAAATCATATTTTTGTCAGGATCAATACGGCCAGATCGCACCAGTCTACTCCATATCCGCCGGCCTTGACTACCCGGGAATCGGCCCGGAGCATGCCTTTCTGCACGACATCAGACGCGCGGAGTATGTGCCTGTTACGGATGACGAAGCCGTTCAGGCATTTGATTATCTCTCACGAACGGAAGGCATCATTCCGGCAATCGAAAGCTCGCATGCGATCGCCCATGCCATAAAGCTGGCACCGCAGCTGGCCAAAGAACAGATCATGGTCGTCACTTTGTCCGGACGCGGCGATAAAGATGTCGCTGCAATCGCCCGATATAAAGGAGTTGAGATTGATGAATAGAATCAGCAAGGCCTTTAGCCGCAAAAAAGCTTTTATTGCTTTTATTACCGGCGGAGATCCGGATCTGGAAACAACCATGAACCTGATCGAAGCAATTGCGCAGGCCGGGGCAGATGTGATCGAAATTGGTGTCCCCTTCTCTGATCCGATCGCCGAAGGTCCGATCATTCAGGCAGCGGATGAGCGGGCACTGTCTGCAGGCTGCACGACGGACAAGCTCTTTGATATGATCGCGAAAGTCCGCAGTCGTGTTGCCGTTCCTCTTCTCCTGATGACCTATATCAATCCGGTTTTTGTCTACGGCAAAGATCGTTTTATGGCAAGATGCTCTGAAACTGGCATTGACGGCATTATTGTTCCCGATCTGCCATTTGAAGAAAAAGATGAAATATCCGATACCTGTAAGGCTCATAATGTGACTTTGATTTCGATGATTGCACCGACATCTGACGATCGCATCACTGCAATCGCCGGGGAAGCGGAAGGTTTCATTTATTGCGTTTCATCGATGGGTGTAACAGGTGTCCGCAGTCAAATAACAACCGATATATCAACGATGATGACAAAAGTCCGGGCTGTGACATCAGTTCCCTGCGCGGTCGGGTTTGGCGTCTCAACACCGGAACAGGCAGCCGCACTGGTACAGACAGCGGATGGCGTCATCGTCGGCAGCGCGATCGTTCGAATCATCGCTGAACACGGCCGAAACGCCATCTGGCCGGTGCAACTATATATTCAAAACATGCGTCAGGCAATCGATCAAGTTTCACGATATTCAACAAAAGAAGGAGTAGATGATCATGTATAAAAACATTCTGCAAAAAGCAACAACCAACCAGGAGTTAACTGAAACTGAAATTTTTCAGCTGATCCATTCCATCAATCAGGAGGAGGTCAGTGATGTGCAAATCGCAGCATTCCAAGTTGCTTTGCTGATGAAAGGCACCTCGCTGAAAGAAATTTCGAGTATTGCGCGTGCGATGCGGGAAAACTGCGTACCGCTCAAGCCAAATGTTAGCGCAGAACTGATGGA
>JAAYBY010000074.1 GCA_012729935.1 Clostridiaceae bacterium
ATGACATTTCGGATTCGCGCATCAAACCTGATCGGTTTATGGCCGTTATTGAGATTCCCAAGGGCGGCAAACAAAAATATGAGCTGGACAAGGCGACTGGTATGCTGCGGTTGGATCGGATCCTTTACACATCGACGCATTATCCTGCGAATTACGGATTTATTCCGCGAACGCTGGCGGATGATGGTGACCCGCTTGACGTGCTGGTTCTTTGTTCTGAACAACTCCAGCCGATGTGCCTGGTTGAATGCTATCCAATCGGCGTTTTCTCCATGACAGATGATCAGGAACTTGACGAAAAAATTATTGCGATTCCATTTGAAGATCCTCAAATGAATCAATGGCAGGATATCTATGATCTACCCAGACATATCTATTCCGAAATTATTCATTTCTTTTCCGTTTACAAATCACTTGAACACAAAGAAACCAGTCTGCAGGAAGTTGAAGGAAGGAAGAAAGCTAAAAAAACACTCGAAAAATGTCTATGCCATTATCGGACTCATTTTCGAATCGTTGACTGACAAGAAAGGACTGTGAGCATGTTTAACTGGATAACCAACCTCAGCCCGGATATTGTCTGGTTCGGTAAAATATTTATCAGATTACTGCTGGCCTTGATTCTGGGCGGTCTGGTCGGATATGAACGTGAACAGGCCAATCGCCCGGCCGGTTTTCGGACACACATACTGGTCAGCCTGGGATCCGCGCTGGTTATGGTGATGGCTGAATACATGACGCGTTATTATCATACACTCGATATTGATCCGACGCGGCTGGGTGCACAAGTGATCACCGGTATTGGATTTCTCGGTGCAGGTACAATCATCAGAAACGGCAGCAGTGTGCGCGGGCTGACAACAGCAGCCAGTATTTGGATGGTCAGCTGCATCGGTCTTGCTGCTGGTACCGGCTTTTATTTTGGGGCGTTACTGGCGACTGCATTTACCTTTTTGACACTTATTTCGCTGAAACAGATAGAAAGGCGACTGGCCAAAGAAAAAGGGAGCATGACCCTGACAGTCATGCTCACGCATTACAATAATGATGTAGGGCAGGTGCTCGAACAAATCAGCATTCGGTCATTGCAGGTGCATCACGTTGAAATACAACCGGATGATCCAGAGGATACAACATCAACGCGGATCAGGCTGCAAATAGGATTGAATCAATTGGATCCGGATAAGCGTGCCTCTTTGATGCATGCCATCGAACAGCTGGACACGGTTGTTTCAGCCGCGTTGCAGTGACTGGCCGGCATAAGGTTATCAGTCATCCAGCAACCTTTTTTCGCCTTCGATCAATTGAATCGGCGCGATATCCTGTGTGACTTCAACGGTACCAAGATAATCACCCTGCTCCGAACGAACGGCGAAATAGCGAATCAAAGCAAACCGTTCACCCATTCGAATCCAGAAATCAGCATGATCACGTTTGCCTGTCTTGAAGTCGGTTACGATTTTTTCAACGATACCCACACTGGCCGGCGGATGGCAATGAACAACCTTTCGGCCGATGATTGCCTGTGTCCTTGCAAAAATCCGTTCTTGACCCTGTGAAAAGTAGCGGACAGTATCCTCAGCATCAACAAACGTTATATCAAAGGGAAGTGCATTCAACATGCCTGTCAGCTCATCCACTTTGAATGCGCCGGATGGAAGCTGGACCCGTCCGGATTCGAATGGTTCGTGCCGACCTGTCTCCACGACGGGTTGTGTGCTTTTTGAGGATCCGGCTCCTGCCGGCCAGATCGGAATGCTGGAATGATTTATGAGACAAAATCCGATTTCGGCACTTTCAGCTGCGATGACCGCCCAGTCGTCGTTTTTGAGTTTTTCTAAAGCCATCGGGAAAAGTATTTTCTCTTCCTTGAATATCATTTCCTGAACTTTTTCACGCAGCGGCTCGAAAATATGAGCAATTGACTGGCGGGATACAGTCGTCTGTTCCTGATTAGCAAGCGCGTGTCTCAGTTGTTTGATTAAGGCCCGTATCTCATCATCCACACCCCACATAACCTTGGGCGGTGCTGTTACACCGTATCGTTCCAGATAGGGAAACAGCAGGTTTTCCTTGCGGCTGTAATGCTTATCGATTTCCCAGAGTTTTTCGACAGCTGCATTCAGTTCGTCTTTGTTGTCGGTTTCGAATGCTGAAGTCAGAAGCTTATCGATATGGTCGTTTTCCTGATGAAAGACGTGAATGGGATGTCCTGGAATGTCTATAGGATTTTGCTGCTGATGAATTTCAGCGATTGAACCTTTAAAAACGGAGGCGTGAACATCACAGAGTTTCTGGATGTCCATGACGGGTAATCCATCTGCAACAAGCTCCTGCTCAAGCTGCGAAATTTCAGTGGCCGAAACATTCTCGAAGTGCTCTGCAAATTCCTGACGAACAGATTCAACTGAAGCACCATCGTGTAGTTTTTGAATCAGGCTTTTTAATTGTTCTCGACGAAGACGGCTGTTATCAATTAATTCACTCATTGGTATATCCTCCTGGTCAGTTATCGTTAATGGTTAACCGGATGATAACATGCCCGTCAAAGCAATTCTGTGACTGAAATCAATTTTCCGTTAAATGACAGGCTTGAGGTTTTCAATATTCGGTATCAAAATATGCTTTGTACCGATAAGCTTGATCGATCCATCAGATTCCAGCTGTTTCAATTTTCGCGATACGGTCTCACGTGCGATGCCAAGGTAATTGGCCATGCCTTCCCGGCTGAGTGGCAGGCGAACAAGATAACCGTCCTTGTGTTTACCGCCGTATTTTGCCACCAGTTCAATCAGAAACGCCTGGATGCGCGCATCGATATCCTGAAGGCTGATGAGCTGTTCCAGGCCTGCGAGACGCTGACTCAACGCGGTAATGATCTGTAAGGCAATTTCCGGGTGCTTTTTCAATAAATCCTGAAAATCAGAACGATAAAGACGGCAAATGTTGAGAGGCGTCAGCGCTTCAACCGAGTAATCTGAGTGAGCATCATTAAATAGGCCTTGTTCGCCAAAGAAATCCCCTTCGGAAAACAGATAAAGGATCTGTTCCTTACCATCAAAGGTATAGCGGTATGCCTTCGCTTCGCCTGAGTTAATGATTATCAGATTGTCAGCTTTTTCTTCAGATCTCAGTATCAGTGTGCCTTTGGGATGTTGCTCGTGGATAATCCGCTTGGCAAGCTGTTCCAGATCATCTTTTTTTAGATCTGAAAAAACAGGAATGCGTTTCATGCACAACTTGTGAAGGCAAAGCGTACAATCATGTGAACAGTTTTGAGCCATGAAATCACCTCAACCTGATTATAACAGATCGGTCATTTAGAAAGACACCCGGAGCAATGAAGTGCAATCCGGGTGTCTTCGTGCGTATTCGGATCGTGGTTTTTGTCAGGACTTTTTCTCTACAAAGGGTTTCTCCTCGGGAAGAATTTGATTGAGGATGATACCGGTCAGAGCAGCAAGTGCCATCCCGGATATGCTGGTCAGTTGTGTGATCTGGAATACGGCACCACCGAGGCCGAGAACCAGCATGACAGCAGCGATGATGACATTACGTGTTTTACTGAAATCGACGCGGGCTTCATTCATGACGCGCAGTCCATTGGCTGCGATAAATCCGAACAGGATGATGCTGATACCACCCATAACCGGTGTCGGTATCGCGGAAATCAAATCCTTGACCGGTTTGATGAAAGCCATCAGGAACGCGATTACAGCGGCACCGCCGGTCACATAGACGGAACCAACCCGGGTCAATCCGACGACGCCGGTGTTTTCACCATAGGTTGTGTTGGCAGGACCGCCGATCATGCCGGCGACAAATGTTGCGAGACCATCGCCCAGCAGTGTGCGATCAAGGCCGGGATCCTGGAGAAAATCGCGTTTGCAGATTTGACCAAGAACGGTGTGATCACCGATATGTTCTGCAATCGTGACAAAGGCAAGCGGCAGCATGGCGAGGGCTGCTGAGAAATCAAGCGCATAAAAATCGAACGGTCCGCTGTCCTTAACCGCGTTACCGAACGGCAGCATGATTTTCGGGACTTCGAAAATTTTGCCGGCAGCGATATCCTTGCCAATGGCAATCAGATTGCCGACAACCATGGTGTCACCGCCGCGGTTGAAAACCAGGTCGATGATGATGGCAGCCGCAAAACCGATTCCAATACCAGATATGATCGGAACGATCTTAAAGAAACCTTTAGCATGAACAGCAATCAGGGCTGTCGCTAAAAGGGCAATCAGAGCGACAGCGATGCTTTGTGGATTCATATTGCCTTCGCTTGAAGGAATCAGACCGGCCATATCAACCGCAGTTCCAGCCAGGCCAAGTCCGATAACGGCGATCATGGGGCCGACGACGATCGGCGGCAGCAGCTTTTTCAGCCACTCCTTACCGACAAATCGAATGATCAGTGCAACGATAACATACACAAGTCCGATACACATCAAGCCTGTTGCCGCTGCCGCGAAGTTCGCCTGTTCGGAGAAATTCGGATCTGTTGCCGCCAGGCCAAGAGCTGCAGTGATTGCGGTGATATAGGCAAATGAACTGCCCAGATAGACGGGAACCTTTGCCTTTGTGCAGATAATGTAGATCAGTGTGCCGATGCCTGAAGCCAGGAGAGAGGTGTTGACTGGCAGTCCTGTTAGTATGGGCACCAGGATGGTTGCACCAAACATTGCAAATACATGCTGAAAACTGAGTATGATGCCTTTTCCGATGCCGGGTTTCTCTCGGATGCCGATGAGCAGGTTTGACGGATCGTCCATGTTGAAGCCTCCTTACATGATAAAAGCTTTCTGGATCCTAAGGTTCCAGAAAGCGTACAATCATCAGCATCCCTCTGATCCGCCGGTTCAACGACCGTTGCGCATCAGCTGTGATATAACAGACTTTCATGTCTCTCAGGATCAGATTAAAGCCTTATTTCCCTTACTTTACCATAAGTTGAATTTGTTTGACAACTGCCTGTCTGAAATTTCTTAAAAAATGTCGCGTCCGCTTCAAGTCTGCCTGTTGAAACCGTGGATCAGACTTGCCAGCCTATATAATATGACGGATAATAAAACTAATTTGAACTGAAAGAAAGCCGGAGGAACGCTTTGTGTCTGTTTTTCGTCGTATGCTGCATGATGCAGCCCCGTATAAGGGGTATCTGATCGTCGCTGGTTTTTCAACACTGGTGATTACTGCCTTGAATTTGATAGCACCATGGCTGGTACGTGACTTGACCAATCTATTGATGTCACCGTTTAATGACCAGACGATGTCGTCAATCCTTCGTATTGCTGCTATTTTGACCTCTACTTATCTCGTGCGAGCCGGCTTCCGGTTCATGAGCAATTATTTCGCGCATGTTGGTGCCTGGCGTCTTGTTACAGATACGCGCGTTCGTCTGTACGACCATCTTCAGAAGCTGTCTCTCCGCTACTATCATGATAAACAGACCGGACAGCTGATGAGTCGGGTGATCAACGATACAGCCAAGCTTGAAGTCCTGATTGCCCATGCGATACCGGAATTATTTACCAACATCCTGATTCTTGTCGGAGTCGCGATTCTTTTATTTGTACTGCAGCCGATGCTGGCGTTCCTGACGTTGATCCCGATTCCATTTCTGGCGATCGGCGGCACCTATTTTATGAAGCGGATTCGCCCGGATTTCAGACAGGCTCAGGAGACACTTGCAGAATTAAATGCCGGGCTGCAGGACAACTTGTCGGGCATCAAGGAGATTCAGGTCTTTAATCAGCAGCAGAGAGAAACGCGTCATATCGAAAAGACGGCGGCTAGCTGGCGGGATGCAATTTTGCGAGCTTTAAAGAAGAGCGCCGTTTTCCACCCCGTCATTGAAACGATCAGTTCGATGGGTATTGTTATTGTTGTTGGATTCGGTGGCTGGCTGGCCTGGCAGGGTCGCATGAATGTCGCTGACATTGTTGCATTTTTAATGTACCTGAACTTGTTTTACCAACCGGTGACCAATCTGGCGCGCGTCGCTGAAGATGTTCAAACTGCATTAGCTGGCGCTGAACGTGTCATCCAGGTTCTGGACGCGCAGCCCGATATCGTCGATTTGCCTCATGCCACCGGGATTGATCGTATCAAAGGTGATGTCGTTTTTGAGTCTGTTGACTTCGAGTACGAAGAAAATCGCGCTATTCTAAAAGATATTAGTTTTCACGCTCATCCAGGTGAAATGGTTGCACTGGTTGGTCCGACAGGTGTTGGGAAAACAACATTGATTAGTCTGCTTGCACGCTTCTATGAGCCGACAGCGGGACGAATTCTGGTGGATGGCCATGATATCAGGGATTTGACACTTCATGCGCTTCGCGATCAGATCAGTATCGTCCTGCAGGATGTTTTTCTATTTCATGGTACGGTTGAGGAAAATATAGCCTATGGTCTTGAGCATGCAACGCATGAGGATGTTGAGCAGGCTGCCACCATTGCCCATGCCCATTCATTCATTGTTGATTTGCCGCAAGGCTATCAGACACTGGTGGGTGAACGCGGAATTCGCTTGTCGGGAGGACAAAAACAACGATTGGCCATCGCACGGGCAGTACTGCGTGATAAGCCCATTTTGATTCTGGACGAAGCGACAGCTGCTGTGGATACGCATACTGAGACTGAAATTCAACAAGCCATACAGGAATTAATCGGAAGCCGGACCATACTTGTCATTGCTCATCGTCTGTCAACGGTTCGCAAAGCTGACCAGATTCTGGTGCTTGATGAAGGCGAGATCATTGAGCGGGGAACGCATCAGGATCTTCTCAGACAGAATGGACTTTATGCTGAGCTATATAACGCGAATTCGACAGATGAAAACCAGTCAGAAGCCTCCGTGCAGCTTTTTGGAGAACGTGTATAATGTCGATTAACCAGAGAAAAACGCAGCTAACTTTGATGCTTTCCGTTGCACTCTTTTTTATTTCCATGTGTTCAGATCTTGTATTGGCGGAGACACACGTGACATCAGCGATCGAACAGTCCGGTGAGGAGACACGAAGTGTAGAGCCAGGACAGTGGCCTGATTTGTCATCCGTTGATGCGAACGCGTGGGTTGTTTACGATCGCAGTACGCGGCAGGTTATTCTTGCCATGAATGAAGACAGGCCTTTTTATCCAGCCAGCACAACGAAAATTATGACGGCCGTTCTGGCCATGGAACTCCTTGATCTGGATCAATGGATCCCGGTCTCTGAAGAAGCCGTCAAGTTGCCGGCCGGCTCTTCAAAAAGCGGATTAAAAACAGGTGATTCATTACAGGTGCGTCATGTGCTGGCCGCGTTGTTGATTGCTTCCGGTAATGATGCCGCAAATGTGCTGGCCGAGGCGATTGATGGCAGTATCGAAGCGTTTGCAGAACGGATGTCCGCGCGTGCAGGTGAGCTCGGAATGCAGCACACACATTTCCGAAATCCCAGTGGACTCCATGATGATGAACATGTTACGACGGCCAGGGATCTGGCCATTCTAACGGATTATGCGATGAAGTTTGAACTTTTTAATGAGTTAATTCGTCAGGATCTCTATATCATGCCAACAACGTCGCAACACCCGTTCCCGGATTGGGGTCTGTTTTACAATACCAACCGGTTCTTGTTTTTTGGCGACTCTGTTTTCCAGTCAGATTACATCAGATCGTATATCGGCGTGAAGACAGGCAGTACACCTTATGCACAGTCTTGTCTTGTTTCAGCTGCTGAACTGATTGACGGCAGAGAACTGATTGTTGTTTTACTGGGGCTGAAAAACAATAAGACAGACGAGCACACAGTTTTTAATGTATCCAGGGCGTTGCTTGAGGAAAGTGCAAAACGTGTGGTGGATATCAAACCAACCGAACAACCTGAGCAAACACGCCAGACGGAAACCAGTGGTACAACTGAAACGTCAGCAGCCACATCGACGACGACATCAACAATATCAAGCCACCCGACATCAACAACAAGGGATGAATCGTCCAGTACATCTGATCTTTCAGACCCCGGGACTGATTTGAACTCATCGAATTTTATAGGTTTTATCGAAGAAAATCCGTGGCGTGCAGCATTCATTCTTCTAGCTGGATTTTTGATTCTTTTATGGGTGCTTGGATACGTCAATTCTGCTGAACGCCGTAAAAAAAGAGCTGACGAGAAGAAAATTCAACCGAAACGTGTTGATTTTCTCTGATAAATGAAACAAAAGATGCCTGAAGCGGACACAGCATTTATTTCTCGAAAGGAATCAATAAAAATGTTTTATCGACCCAGCGCCCAGGAGCTGATGAATCGCATTCAAAGTCTTCAAGAGAAAATCCGGGAACAGCAGCCGTCTCTTGATACGGTTCTTATATTTGGCCGGATCAGCCAGTATTATCTGACCGGAACGTATCAGGACGCTATTTTTGTGATCCGCCGTGATGCTGAACCCATACTATTTGTGCGCAAGAGCTATACACGAGCCAGTCTTGAATGTCCGCTCAATATCGTCAAACAGATCCGATCATTTAAAGATCTGCTTAACTACCTGCCAGATGATCTGGGAGCCGTTGGCATGGATACCCAACAGGTCGTCTATGCTAAGATAGCAGGTTTACAGAAGTATTTTTCAATCTCTTCCGTTCAATCGATTGATCAGTTAATACTACAGGTCCGCTCAGTAAAATCAGAATCAGAATTATCTATCATAAAAGAAGCCGGAAAACGACAGGGCGATTTGATGACACAGATTATACCGGCTCTGCTGTACGAAGGGATGAGTGAAGCACAACTTATGGCGGACATTTATACTGAGATGGTCCGCATGGGTCATCACGGTGTATCACGCTTTTCCATGCATCAGGTTGATTTCAGTGTCGGCCAGATCGGATTTGGGGAAAATACGCTTTACGCAACCTTTTTCGACGGACCCGGTGGCATGCGCGGGCTTTCTCCTGCTGTCCCTGTTACGGGGAGTCAGGAGCGTCGATTGCAGAAAGGTGATCTTGTGTATGCAGATATCGCCTTTGGAATAGACGGCTACCACACCGACAAAACCCAGGTGTACAGCTTTGGGTCAACCCCCGCACCTGTCGTACAAGATGTCCATACAGCGTGTCGATTTGTTCTTGAACAGACAGCCTCATTATTGAAACCGGGTGCAGTTCCGTCAGAAATCTATCAGCAGGTTCTTGATAAACTGCCGGCCGTTCTGTCGGATCATTTCATGGGTTATTATGACGATCCGGTTCGTTTCCTCGGGCATGGCGTCGGACTGAATGTTGACGAAACACCGGTCATAGCCAGAGGCTTTTCAGAACCGATTGAAGCAGGTATGGTCATTGCCATCGAACCCAAATGCGGTGTGACCGGCCATGGCATGACTGGTGTTGAAGAAACGTATCTGATCCTGCCAGACGGCGTGCGCTGTCTGACAGGTGGGGATTGCGATATTATTGTTGTTTCTTCACAGGATTGATGATATTCAAAGGCTTGTTATTTAAAAAGGACGACACATTTTCAACAGCTAGTTTCATCAACCGTGTTCTGGCTTCCTGTGTCGCCCAGGCAATATGAGGCGTGATCAGGCAGTTCTTCGCGGATAGCAGCGGATTGTCGGATGGCGGCGGCTCCTGAGACAGGACATCCAGTCCGGCTCCGGCGATAATCTGGTTGTTGAGGGCGTCAGCCAGATCCTGTTCGACAATGACACCGCCACGCGATGTGTTGATCAGAAAAGCCGATGACTTCATCTTTCTCAGCTGGTTTTCACAAATCAACCCTTGCGTTTCAGGTGTTAACGGGCAATGCAGCGATATAATGTCGGATTGTTTCAGCAATGTATCAAGATCAACCCAGTCGGCGAACCCTGGATCAAGATCTGCAGGCCGTGTCCGGCTATGCACACAGATATTCATACCAAAGGCGTGGGCAATGCGGGCAACTTGACGGCCAATTGTTCCGTATCCGATAATGCCGATCGTTTTGTCATGTAATTCAATCAGCGGTGCACGCCAGAAGCAAAAATCCCGGTTGTTTGACCAATCGCCGGCAAAAACCGCGTCGCTGTGCAGCTGAACATGATGGCATAATTCGAGGATGAATGCAAAGACCAGTTGGGCGACCGAATAGGTGCTGTAAGCCGGGATATTTGTGACGGTTATCCTGTGTTCAGAGGCAGCCTGAACATCAACAACATTGTATCCTGTCGCCAATACGCCGATGTATTTTAATTGCGTAAGCGTTGCCAGTGTTTTCGCATTGAGCGGTGTCTTGTTGGTCAGGACAATGTCTGCCCCCTCTGCCCGCCCGATGATCTGATCAGCTGATGTATAGTCGTAGACTGTGAGATCTCCGAGTTTTTCCAGAGCCGACCAGTCCATGTCACCCGGATTCAGTGTGTAACCATCTAATACAACAATTTTTGTCATCATCATACTCCTGTTCGCTTATAAGTTAGAGACGAGCCCATGCTTTCTGGAGAACGCGCTTGGCGTTTGCAACAACCAGATCCGGATCTTCACCATCAAATGGTTTGACTTCAAAACTGACAGTGGGCGAACGCTTCGCACTTAGATAACCGATTTTTTTAAGAATGCGCAGATATTCCATCAGTTCTTCGACATCGTTCTCACTGTCGGGGAAACCAAACCGGGGGTGAAGATCACCATAGCCTGGCAAATCGGGGTTTTTTATCACACAATTACCGATGTGGGCATGAACAAGATATTCGGCAATCGGTACGATAGCCTGTTCCGGTGTTTCGCCCAGCAGCGGCAGATGGCTTAAATCAACGATCAGGCCAAATTCATCCCGCGGTCTCATGACCTGTTCGGCATATCGTCTGGCAAGTGCTGCGGGTCCGATCAGACTCTTTTTGTCGATGGTGTGATCAAAGACCTCGAGCGCGACTCGAATACCGCCGCGGGCAGCAGCATAATCACACAAAGTCTGTGTGGAACGAACAAGGGCGTCCAGGGACGCTTCAATGGTCTCAGGCTGATACCGTCCACTTAAAAAAGCAAAGCTCGATGCACCCAGTTCGATCGCTTCATCGATCCCTGATTGCAAAAGAGCTACAGCCTGCTTCCGTTTGTCTTCATCAAGATCGTTGATGTTCAAACCGCTTGATAACAGCATCGGCTGGGCACCGAAAACGGCTGACATATGAGCAGTTTCCAGCATTTGGCGTATGGTCAGACGTGTTTTTTGACTGGGAACAGACGTCAGCTCGATGACATTAAAAAATGGATCGAGAGCAATTTTTCGCACACTATCGATCAATGCGGATTCATCGCGTACGGCATCTGGATAGGCCATAAATTGTATGAGACCGACGTTCATATAACGATACATTGATTCTTTCACATCGAATGCCTCCGCTGTTTAAATATATAACTTGCTTTAAGGATCAGGTTTATACGTCGATGATAGCAAACCACCCATTCCCCGTCAACGAATACCGGTTCTTTGATATGGGTAGACACATTCGGCAAAAATCAATAGAATAAGATGGAAAATGCAAAAGTAGAGATAGTGTTTCTAAGCCAAGTGCGCCTGTCTGCTGCCTATGCAAAAGGTCATTTCGATTAAACCGGTGTGGATGGCCATGGAATTCTGATTCGCATAAAGGTATATTACTGACTTCAGGATTTCATACATCAGCCCCATATGAGTCAGAAGGAAAGCCTTATGGAAAAAAATGCCCGATTTTACTGGAAACTTTTTATTTCTACTTTCTACTTAAGCGCATTCACAATTGGCGGCGGTTACGTGATTGTTCCACTGATGCGCAAGAAATTTGTTGATGAGTATAAGTGGATCGAAGAGAAAGAGATGATCGACATTGTAGCTGTTTCACAGTCCTCTCCGGGGCCGATTGCTGTGAATGCATCGATTCTGGTCGGGTATCGGCTGGCCGGTCTTCGCGGATCTTTGATGACCATTCTGGGAACGATTCTGCCGCCATTGGTCATCATCTCCATCATATCTGTATTTTATACGGCTTTCCAGGAAAGTCGGATCATCAATGCAGCTCTGATGGGAATGCGGGCCGCTGTTGCTGCTGTTATGATCGATGCCATCTATAAACTTGGAAAAACCGTGCTGAAAGGTGATAAACTGTTTTCGGTCATCATCATGATTGCAGCTTTCATTCTGGCATTTTTTGTCAACATCAATGTCGCGCTGATTCTGCTGATGTGCGGTTTTGTCGGCTGGGTCACTAAATTTATCATGGATCAAAAACAAAAAGGTAAGGACAGCTGATATGATTTTACTCAAATTATTCTGGAGCTTCTTTCAAATCGGTCTGTTCAGTATTGGCGGCGGGTACGCAACACTTCCGTTGATTCAGGATCAGATTGTCGACCTGCATCAGTGGCTGAGCCTTTCTGAGCTGGCTGATATCATTGCGATTTCGCAGATGACACCTGGTCCGATTGCCCTCAATGCTGCCACATTTGTTGGTATCAGGATAGCAGGGCTGGCAGGTGGTGTTATCGCTACGCTGGGCTGCATATTCCCATCGTGTGTCATAGTCGTCGTCCTCGCGCGCCATTTTTTCAAAAACCGGGAACTTGCAGCCGTACAAGGTATTCTGATGGGTCTGAGACCGGCGGTTGTCTCGCTGATAGCCGTTGCCGGCCTGTCTGTCTTTACCATGGCTGTATTCAATCAATCATCAGATCTCTGGCGTCAATTCAGTCTGGCAGACATTGATCTCATTGCTTTGGGTATTTTCGTTACCGCCTTTTTTGTCATCAGGAAATTCAAGGCAAGTATCCTGTCAGTCATGGC
>JAAYBY010000075.1 GCA_012729935.1 Clostridiaceae bacterium
ATGGCGGTTTGTTAACAACCTGTGGATTAATGCAGGCAGGCGGCAGCTGTGTCTACAAAGGCCGCAAACATGGTACACATGGTGATGTCTCAAATACACCGGCCATAAATGCCGGAGCATTTCAGCACTGGGAAGGTGAACTATTGAAAATGGGTGTTCAGGGCACCGTTCGAAACGGGTTGCTTTATCGGGAAAATCTCGAGATGCATCGGACCATTACGTCAAAGCTTGGAGAAAACACACTGCATATTCACGACCAGATCGAAAACAACGGATTCGAGCGGCAACCGCTGATGACACTTTATCACATGAATTTCGGCTTCCCGCTGGTTGACCGCGATACCGTTCTCCTTGTTGACGCCATCAGCCAGAAACCATCTGCACAAACACCAGAAGATGCTGTCGTCGATTGCTGTAAAATGGGTGACCCCGAGCCCGGTGCCGGCGGTCTCGTTTTCTTTCATGATCTGAAACCGGATGCCTCCGGTCTCGTTCGTGCTGAGCTGTATAATCCGAAACTCGGCTGGGGTATTTTTATCGAATGGAACAAACAGGCGCTCTGGAATTTTGCAGAGTGGAAAAATTTGTCCTGCGGTGATTACGTCGTCGGTCTGGAACCCTGCAATAACTATATCCTTGGTATTGCCGGCGAGGAAGAAAACGGAACACTTGAATATATCGAACCCGGTGAAACACGCACATTTGACGTGACCTTTGGGATTATCGAAAAACCTACCATCCAATAACTGAATTCAAAATCTGCATGACACTGTCTTCAGGTGACGATATCATTACCAAACAAGTTTTTAGAAAAGCCGGCATCGATCCTCATTCGATCGATGCCGGCGTATTGATATGTTGGCTAACATTTATCCTTTTTGCTTCACCTTACAGACGATCACCATAGTGCTCCAGTACATAATCGAGATCTTTGTCGCCCCGCCCGGAGCAATTGACTAGGATAGATCCGGAAGGCCGTTCACTCGCCAGCTTGATCGCATAAGCAACAGCATGGGCACTTTCCAATGCCGGGATAATACCTTCCAGACGCGACAATGTGAAGAAGGCATCGACCGCTTCTTCATCTGTTGCAGTCGTGTATCTGACGCGGCCAAGATCTCTCAGGTAGGCATGCTCAGGTCCAACGGACGGATAATCCAGACCGCTTGCAATCGAATAGACCGGTGATGGTTCACCTTTTTCATCCTGAAGCATGATGGAGCGGAATCCATGCATGATCCCCTCAGAACCATACGTAAGACTGGCTGCATGTTGTCCGACTTCTGTCCCGGCACCGAGCGGTTCAACGCCGATCAGCTCGACAGGATCATTGAGAAACGGCGTCAGAATGCCTGCCGCATTTGAACCGCCGCCTACGCAGGCAACGATCGTATCTGGCAGATTTCCGGTCATTTCCTGAAACTGTTCTCGTGCTTCTATCCCGACCACCGACTGGAAGTCTCTGACCATCAGCGGGAACGGATGCGGACCGACCACAGATCCGATACAGTAAATCGATTCTTCGTATTCGTTCAAATAACCTTCGAAAGCAGCATCAACAGCTTCTTTCAGTGTTTTCAATCCGTGAGAAACAGGTATGACGCGCGCACCCAGCAATTTCATCCGTGCAACGTTGGGTGCTTGTTTGGCAATATCCACCTCACCCATGTACACATCACATTTTAAGCCAAAGAAGGCAGCCGCCGTCGCCAGCGCAACACCATGCTGGCCAGCGCCTGTTTCCGCGATAATTTTCTTCTTGCCCATATACTTGGCCAACAGACCTTCACCCATGCAGTGATTGAGCTTATGGGCACCCGTATGATTCAGATCTTCACGTTTAAGATAAATCTGACAGTTGCCGATCGACTGTGAAAGCCGTTCACAGTGATAGGTTGGTGTCGGCCGTCCCTGAAATTCTTTGCGGATACGCCGAAGTTCGCTGATGAACTTCGAACTTTGGCAGATCGTCTGATAGGCTGTGTAGATATTTTCGAACTCCTTGACCAGCTGCGGTGGTATAAATGCACCGCCGTATGTCCCAAAATAACCATCTTGAGTCGGTGTGTTTTTCCGGTAGACTGCGAAATCGACATCCTTCATCAACATTTTCCCGTTTCTCCTTTCAAAAAAGCTCCTGTCCCTAACAAGGGACAGGAGCTGGTCCTGCGGTACCACCCAATTGCCTCTGTACACCAAGCACAGTAAGCCACTCTTTCACACAGTGAACTGTGCGCTTCCTGGATAACGGGTGAAGCTCCCGTCAGCTACTACTTGCTGCTCACAGTGAGCGCTTTCGCTCTGCCTTCTCAAGTCCATTCAATTCTGCTTATCCTGCTGCATTCACACCATCGGCAGCTCTCTGTCAGGTATCAGCGGAATCTACTCTTCTTGATCATCAGTTTTTCAATATTGAGATTAAGATAACCTCTTTTTTTGAATTCGTCAAGCATTTTTCACCAAACACGCATCGATGGGCAGCGAACGAAGCGGCGAATGACAGAAAACAAATCAAACATATCCTTGCTTCATTAAGCTGTAAACTACTCAAGATTAGCATGCAGTTGTGACAATCTCGAAAAATCGATATGCAGCCGTTCGCCAAGTCGGATGATCAGGCAATCCAGAAAGATCAACAGGCTTTGTTCAAACAAGTTACCGCCCGGTTGACGTGTCTGGTACGGATTATCGATGCTTTTGCTGGTTGCACCGGGGATAATGACCCTGCTCTGCACAATTTGTGCCAGTGACGAAGCGGGGAAAATTGTGAAAAGAAGAATGTGGCATCCGATCGCCTTTGCCTTTTCCGCCTGTGAAATCAGTCCCTTTGTTTCCCCGGATCCTGAACCGATAACCAGAAGATCATCGGCCGTTATTGCAGGTGTCGTCGTATCGCCAACAACGTAGGCGGTCAGTCCAAAGTGCATCAGGCGCATCGCAAAGGCCCGCATCATCAGCAGAGATCGACCGGCTCCCGTGAGAAAAACCCGTTTGCTCCGGGCGAGCACCTGAACAGCCTGCTCGATTTCAACTGTATCAATCTGCGACACTGTATGCCTGATTTCTTCCAGGACACGAATTTCCAACGGCTGTTCTTCAATGGATGCACGATTTTGCTTTTGATCAAACATCATCTCACCCTCATATCTTGATAAGATTTCAGTTTCCGGACTGACGCTCATCCCAGGCTTCGCGCGCCGCGGCCAGCATTTCATTGACCAGTGCCTCAGGGTTCTCTGCCAGAGCAATCGCGCTGGAAGAACCGGATGCATCGGCTCCTTCGCAGATCACGTTGTACACATCCTGCCCTGTCTTGATACCGGCGCCAATCAATACATAAATATCCGGATTGACCGAATGAATCGCTTCTATTGAGGTTTTGAC
>JAAYBY010000007.1 GCA_012729935.1 Clostridiaceae bacterium
CCATGATCATCGACGATAATGCCACGGTCAATTTCTGCTATGCCTTCCAGCAAACCCGTGTTCGGACGAACGCCGGCCGCCAGGACAATCATATCAAATTTGATTATATCCTGATTGTCCAGCAGAAGTGAATTTTTTTCACAGCGGATGATCCGGCGGGCAAGTTTGAACGTGATCCCCTTGCTTTCCAGATGACGCTGCACGATCAGCGCACCCTGTTCATCCAGAATACTGGGTAAAATTCGTGGGGCTTGATCGATGACCGTTATGCCGGCAGCCTGCCCGGCAATCCCTTCAGCGCATTTCAGCCCGATCAGACCGGCTCCGATGATGACAACGTTTAGCTGTCTGCTCAGGCGTTTTTTGATGACCTGAACATCTTTTAAGGTCATAAACGTATGCGGCTGATCAACCGAATCAAGCCCGGCAATCGGCGGAACCAGCGCTGACGAACCGGTCGCTATGCAAAGCCTGTCATAAATCAAACTGGTGCCGTCATCCAGTGTGACGGATTTGTTTACCGCATCAACCTGCATGGCTGTTCGTCCTGCAAACAGCTGACACTGATGATCATTGTAAAAGGATTTTTCACGATAATTCAGCTTGTCCTCTGCAGCTTGACCGCTCAGCCAGTAAGAAATAAGCGGTCGGGAATATGGCAGCTCACCCTCATTTGAAACGATGCTGATTGAACCGTGTCCGTCAACTTTACGAATCCCTTCCACAGCTCCGATACCGGCGGCGGAGTTTCCGATGATCACGTACTTCATTCTGGGTCACGCTCCTCAAAGACGATTGCCCCATTCGGGCAGCCACTGACACAGGCCGGAATACCTGTCTCACGTTCAAGACATAATTCACATTTTTGCACGGCTCCTTTTTCGGATGGATAGATTGCGCCATACGGGCAAATCAGAATACATGTATAGCATCCGACGCATTTTTCCCGATCGATTGAGATAACACCATTTTGTCTGGTCATGGCGCCGGAAATACAGCTTTTGACGCAAAGTGGTTCAGAGCAATGGCGGCACGAGACCGCAAAACTGATCGGCCCCTGCTGCTCTATGCGAATTCCCGGAAAAATACATCGATCTTTCAAGGCGCGGGACATGTCTCTTTCCCGGGTTGCGGCAAAAGCACAATAATATTCGCAAAGATGGCAGCCCAGACACCAGGATTCATTCACATAAACGCGTTTCAAACAGCTCACCTCGTCCAATCGATTTCATCTCTTGTGTGACACATCGGCCACTCATTTCTCATAATGATCTCACTCACCCGCATGCTTGATGTTCAGTATTTCAAGTTCTTTCTGATTTAAATCAATGCCTCTGAGCATCAGCCTGTTTCCTTTCAGGCTTTCGATTGAGTTGATCCCCATACCGCCCATCATCTCCTTGATTTCATGTTGCCACGCTGACATGAGTGACACGAGCCGCTTATATCCGATTTCAGGATTAAGCCGTTTGACCAGATCCGGCACTTGAGTTGCGATACCCCAGTTGCAGCGGCCGGCATGACAACTCCTGCACAAATGGCAGCCCATCGCCAGCAGCGCCGCTGTACCGATATAGACACAATCAGCTCCCAGGGCAACCGCCTTGACAACATCTGCGCTGGAGCGGATACTGCCGCCGGCGATAATGGATACACGATCACGGATGCCTTCATCGCGAAGCCGCTGATCAACACTCGCCAGCGCCAGTTCAATGGGTATGCCGACATGATCGCGGATCCGGGTCGGCGCAGCCCCTGTGCGACCTCGAAATCCATCAATGGCGATGATATCGGCACCGCTTCTCGCAATACCGCTGGCAATCGCAGAGACATTGTGAACAGCCGCAATTTTTACGATAACCGGTTTTTGATACTGTGTCGCTTCTTTCAAAGAATAGACCAGCTGCCGGAGATCTTCGATTGAATAAATATCGTGGTGCGGGGCCGGGGAAATGGCATCGCTGTGTTCTGGAATCATGCGTGTGCGTGAAATGTCCCCGACAATTTTCGATCCGGGGAGATGGCCGCCGATCCCCGGTTTCGCGCCCTGACCCATTTTGATTTCGATGGCAGCTCCGGCATTAAGGTAGTCCGGATGAACCCCGAAACGACCGGATGCGACCTGGACAACCGTATGTTTGCCATATTGATAAAGGTCTTCATGCAACCCGCCTTCACCCGTGTTGTAATAGATACCGAGTGTTTCTGCAGCCCGTGCAAGACACTCGTGCGCGTTATAACTGATCGAGCCGTAACTCATTGCGGAAAACATGACGGGCATCGATAATGTGAGAAACGGTGACAGATTGTTGATGAGAAGTCCGTTGTGGTCCCGTTCAATCGACTGAGGTTTTGCTCCAAGAAAGACCTTTGTTTCCATCGGCTCACGGAGCGGATCGATCGACGGGTTGGTTACCTGCGAAGCGTTCAGCAGCATCCTGTCAAAATAAACCGGGTAGTTTTCCGGATTGCCCATGCTGGACAGCAGCACGCCGCCACTGTCGGCCTGCCGGTAAATTTCACGGATTGTCTGTGCGCGCCAGTTGGCATTTTCTTTATATATATTGTTCGTTTTGACGATTTTGAGGGCCCGGGTAGGACACAAAGATACACACCGCTGACAATTGACACATTTCGATTCGTCCGATGTCATGCGGTTCGTCCCGGAAATCAATTGATGAACGTCATTGGCGCACTGTCGCTCGCAGACCCGGCAGGTAATGCATCGATCCTCATTTCTGATAATCTCATATTCAGGATAAAGCATATTTACAGACATGCTGGTTTGCCTCCGTTTAAATACACCAGTACAGGCTGCCCGCCTTGTGGCGACCAGATGGTATCCAGATCAGGTTCAATCGCACGAATGGCTGCTTCCTCGCTGGAGAAGTAAACCGTTTCCTTCTTTTCACCAACCACCATACTGCGCAGCTTCAGCCTGTCATTCAGTGCCATGATCCCGCCATCGAAGCCGACCAGAATCGAAAATGGCCCTGTGATCAGCTGGGCTGAAAAAACATTGCGCAAATATTCCAGTGTCGCCCGATCCTCCATCTGTTCGATGGTCTGCCAGAAAGGGGCAGCAACAACCGATGCGATCTCCGGAAAGGTCAGTCCCTGTATCCGATGCAAATAATCGATGATATACGTTATCACCTCTGTATCCGTCATCAGGTTACAGGTGTATCCATGCATTTCAATCGATCGGCGATTGGCATCATAGGAAGAGATTTCGCCATTGTGCACAACAGCATAATCCAACAGCGCAAATGGATGAGCACCGCCCCACCAGCCTGGTGTATTGGTCGGATAGCGGCCATGCGCAATAAAACAATATCCCTCGTATTCATCAAGTCGATAAAAGTGTCCAACATCTTCCGGAAAGCCGACCGCTTTAAAAACCCCCATATTTTTTCCGCTTGAAATCACATAGGCTCCGGCAATATCAGAATTAATCCGAAAAACACATTTTGCTACAAATGTTCGTTCATCAAGCTGGCTGTCGATCAGTTTGGTTGGCAAAGGTGTCACAAAATATCGCCAGATCAGCGGCTCATCTGTAATAAACCTGGTTTTTCGAGTCGGTATTTTCGATAGATTGATGATATCAAAGTGACGCTCAAGAAAGCTTTCACATGTTTTTTTGTGCTCCGTTGTCTCATAAAAAACATGCAATGCAAAAAAGTCCCGATATTCTGGATAAATACCATAAGCTGCAAAGCCGCCGCCCAGACCATTTGATCGATCATGCATGACAGCGATCGAACGAATAATCGCCTCTCCGCTCATGCATTTGCCGTCTTTCTGAAAGATTCCGGATATTGCACAACCAGACGGTATTCTGACTTCTCCTTCTTTAAGCATAGGCATAGGTACATCCTCTTTCAAAAAAAGGGCGGTCATCAGCCGGCACCTGTGTTCTGTCAGCAGATTA
>JAAYBY010000076.1 GCA_012729935.1 Clostridiaceae bacterium
ACAATCCGTGTTCACCACTGTGCGGGTTCAATCCGGCAACTGCCAGCGGTTGTTCCAGCACATCAAGCTGCTTAAGCGCCTGGTAGCAGCGCTTGGCTGTCGTATAAACACGATCGAATGTCACCAGATCGCAGGCTTCCCGCAAACTGACATGGCGACTGAGAAAAAATACGCGTAATCCACTGGTCTCAAACAAAGTCAGCGGATTGTCTGTGTCTGTCAAACCGGCCAGTATTTCTGTGTGGCCAATAAAGGGTATATTGGCAGCCCGCAGAGACTCTTTATTGATCGGTGTCGTGGCGATCGCTCCCGCACCATAGGCGGTAATAAGCGCAACACTCCGATGTATGTAGTCGAAAGCACAACGCCCGGCCAATGCCTGAACGTGTCCTTGTTTAAGGGTTTCCAGACCATCGTGCGATAAATCCACCAAATCAATGAACCCAAAATGGAAGTGGGCGTCCTCGATCGAATCAATTGTATGCAGATGCACCTTCTGATCCAGAATCGATAATGTCTGGGCCAGGCAGAACGCGTCACCCACCACCAGAGGCCGACACCAGTCATAAACGTGCGGATCCAGAAGCGCCTTCAGGACAATTTCCGGTCCGATACCATTGGGATCACCCATCGGAATGATGATGAGGGGGCGTCCGTCAATTTGATTCATAGGCGTCACCTTTCCTGATACAATTTATCGCTGTAGAACAATAGTCTGAGCAGGTTCAGCATACATCAATATGAAGCTCCGCTCAAGTCCGACAACTGACAACAGGCGTCCCATCCCATCGATTGCCAGTGGCTTCTAAAACTGCTATACTATCAAAGCTAAAAACAAGGAGGCGTGATCCATGCCCGAAGACATCGGCAATGAAGTTGCCAGACGGCGCACATTTGCCATCATTTCACATCCGGACGCTGGTAAAACCACCATGACTGAGAAATTGCTTCTCTATGGTGGTGCGATTCACCTTGCCGGAACGGTCAAGTCGCGTAAATCAAATCGACATGCGACTTCTGACTGGATGGAGATTGAGAAGAAGCGGGGCATTTCCGTCACATCTTCTGTGATGCAGTTTGAGTATAACGGATTCTGTATTAATATTCTTGATACACCGGGACATCAGGACTTTTCCGAGGACACCTATCGTACGCTTTGTGCTGCCGATGCCGCTGTCATGCTGATCGACGGAGCAAAAGGTGTCGAGGCGCAGACTATCAAGCTTTTTACCGTCTGCCGTCAGCGGGGTCTGCCGATTTTCACCTTTATCAATAAGATGGATCGGGCTGCGAAAGATCCGTTTGAGTTGATGGATGAGCTGGAGAAAGTGCTGGGCATCCAATCGGTTCCCATCAACTGGCCGATTGGAACGAGCGGGGACTTTACCGGTGTTTACAACCGGAAACTCAATCGGGTCGAATTATTTGACAATAAAAAGAAAGACCATGGTGCCAGCATGGTCAAGGTCAATGTTACGAGTGCTGAAGATCCGAAACTAACAGATCTGATCGGAACACACAGGCGCGAACAGCTGATTTCCGATATCGAACTGCTCGATATTGCAGGCGATGAACTTGACCTCGATCGGGTGCTGACCGGCGAACTAACCCCGATATTTTTTGGCAGCGCCCTGTCAAATTTTGGTGTTGAGTTTTTCCTGAACGAGTTTCTTTCGATGGCACCGCCGCCGCTTGCCCGGATGAGCAACGAAGGGCTGGTTCCACCTGACGCCCCATTCTTCAGCGGATTTGTTTTTAAGATCCAGGCGAACATGAATCCTGACCATCGGGATCGAATGGCTTTCATTCGTGTTTGTTCCGGTCGCTTTGAAAAGGGGTTGGAGGTCCAGAACACACGTCTGAAAAGACCGGTTCGATTGACCCAGCCTCAGCAGTTCATGGCGCAGGATCGCAATTTGATCGAAGAGGCGTATCCGGGTGATATCATCGGCGTTTTTGATCCTGGGCTTCTCCAGATCAGCGATACACTCACGGTCGATCATCCAACACTGGATTTTGAACCGATACCGGTCTTCCCGCCTGAGCATTTTGCCCGGGTGGCTCCAGCCAATTCAATGAAACGTAAACAATTCATGAAAGGGCTCGAACAATTGGCTGAGGAAGGTGCCGTCCAGCTGTATAAAGAGCCGGATATAGGAACAGAAACGTATATTGTCGGCGTTGTCGGCGTCTTACAGCTTGACGTTCTTGACTACCGTCTGACTGCCGAATACGGTGTATCCATTCGCCAGACAGGACTGAATTACCGGTTAGCACGCTGGATCCATCCTTCTGAATCCGGATTGTTCGCTGACCCCGGTTCATTACAGCTGACCAGCACAACTTTGGTTGTGCTCGATACTGAAGAAAGACCGGTTCTATTGTTTGAATCCGAGTGGGCAATCCAATGGGCACTCGAGCGAAATCCCGGTTTAAAACTCGTTAGCATTCACGAAAAACGGTCATTCTGATCACTCATTAATCAGAATATTACGGACCGTTTCGCGGATCTGTTCAATCGGAATGATTAAATGATGATTGACCTGTTTCGAGCTTAACTGCTGCAGCGATACCGGCAGTGTCAGACCACTTTCAGCTGCCAGTTCATCCAGAAGCGTATCGAGACTCCTGCCATTTGCATACCCTTTGCCAAACAACGCATCACTGACAGCTTCAGGGAATTTAAACGGACTGGCTGTCGAGACAAAAACTGTTTTTGCCTCATCGTTTGAGCGCAGCCGATAACGTCCGTACACATTAAAGCCGACAGCGGTATGTGTGTCGATGACATGATCACAGCGATCATAGACTTCACGGATCATTCTCAGTGTTCCTTTGTCATCAGCAAAGCCTCCGACGAAAAGCGATTGCAGACGTTTCAGCATAGGTGCATCAATTTGGTAATGACCTTGCTCCGCCAAATCGCGCATGTGTTCGCGGACTATTTCACCTGAGCGGTCCGTCAATTCAAACAGCAGCCTTTCCAGATTGCTGGAGATCAGAATATCCATTGACGGTGCGTTGGTTTTATAAAACGGCCTGCGCTTATCATAATGCCCGTTGCGTATAAAATCCGAGAGAATATTATTCCGGTTTGACGCACAAATCAGCTTGTTGATCGGCAACCCCATCCGGAAGGCATACCAGCCGGCCAGAATGTTGCCAAAATTACCGGTTGGAACAACAAAATTGATATTTTCACCAGGTTCAATCCGGTTCAGACGCAGTAAATCAGCATACGCAGAGAAATAATAGACGATCTGCGGAACCAGCCGGCCCCAATTGATCGAGTTTGCTGATGTCAAATAGAAATTCTCTTTTTTCAGTTGTTCGGATAATTCCTCATCCATGAACAACTGCTTCACCGCTCGCTGCGCGTCATCAAAAGTACCTTCAATTGCGACCACGTGGCAATTGTCGCCTTCTTGTGTGATCATCTGCAATTTCTGCATGTCGCTGATGCCGTCATTCGGGTAAAACACAATGGCCTGTGTCCCCGGAATATCACGAAACCCTTCAAGTGTTGCTTTGCCTGTATCGCCTGAGGTTGCCGTCAGGACACACAGCCGCCGGGTGTGGTCACTTATATTATTTGCTGTTGTCATCAGGTATGGCAACAGCTGCAGCGCGAGATCCTTGAAGGCGGCAGACGGTCCATGCCAAAGTTCGAGGATGTATTCCTGCTCGTTGTATTGATTCAGCTGAACCAGCGGTGCCGGCTCAGGCTGAAAACGACTCTCTTCTTCATGATCCCCGTAAATGGTATCAATCGCCTCTGACAGCTCCCGCACATCGTAATCAGTCAAGTACAAAGATAGTATTGACAAAGCACGTTCAGCGTAGGTTTTCTGACTCATGGCGACAATGTCATCCAGACTGACCTGAGGTATTTGATCCGGGACGTAAAGACCGCCGTCAGGCGCCAGTCCGGTCCGGATGGCTTCGGCTGAGTGGACGGGTTCACAAAGTCCTCTTGTGCTGATATATTGCATGGTGCTTGGTGCCTCCTGTTTGGGATAAATTAAATTAATAACCCATTTCCTGTAAACGAAAAGCGGCGCTTTGTGCGATATCGCGTCCTGCAAAGCGGCGGACGACATATTCAAAATAGGGTCTGGCTGCCTCTTTGTCATTCAGGAGCTGGTAGCAGCGCCCGGTATAGTAGGCAACGCCTCCGCCATATGAATCAGGATTGAGTTCATAGGCCTTTAAATAGTATACCAGAGCATCTTCATATTGTTCTTTCTGAAACAGCGGTTCTGCCTGGCGTCGGAACTGGTTTGCCGCAGTCACAGCAATCTGGGCGATTTTCGCTTCCACCTGGTCCCTCAGCCCACCGGCAGTTTCCGGAATAGCATCAATCGACAGCTGGTCGGGCAGATCGACCAGTAAGGATCGCGCTTCGAGTAATCTGCCTGCCGCACCCATTACATCGCCTGACAGAAGCTGCAGTGCTTCATCGTAGGCTTCGACTGCCTTCTGCATCGAGAGAACCGCCGGATCTGCAGTCGGAGTTGGTTGTCGCGTCGGTGTCGGGGTGGCAGTCGTGGTCGGGAGTGGACTGGGCGTCGGTTCCGGTGTTGGCTGTGGTGTTGGTTCCGGTGGTTTCACCGTTATTGTCTGATCGCCTGTCGGAGTGGGGACGGCAACCTGCTCAAACGTCTGTTGATAGGATTCCAATAAGCCAGACAACCGCTCATCTTGTTCCGAAAGCGACTCAATACGATTCAGAAGCCAAGCTAGTTTTTCGGAATCGCTCGCCTTGATTTCCCGCTCCTTGTTTCGGTTTGGTATCCAGACCGTAAAAGTCAGAACCAAAAGAACGACAATCAAAACCGCTGATGCAGGAATCACCCACTGCAGCAGATCCGCCGGCTGAAACGATTCCCGAACAAAGGTCTCCTGATCATCTCCCATGTCACCCTGGCGAATCAGGCGCTTTTTTTCACGCTCGCTTGCCATACGAACACTGCGGTGCCGACGTGTTTTCTCGAGAATTTGACCGGAACCGGCCGATACGACGCGTGCGGGTTTAGAATTCCCGTCCTGCGTCTTGATTTCAACGTTATCTGCTTCGGACCATTCGGTCAGTGCTTTCTGGCTTTCCAGCGCCGTCGCCTGTAAAGATTCAGGCAGATAATTGTCTATTGC
>JAAYBY010000077.1 GCA_012729935.1 Clostridiaceae bacterium
GCGATTCTGTCCGAAAACGAACACGCACTGATTCAGCGTGTGCCCTCAGCTGCTCAGCCTCAGCAAATGTCTCAATCGCCTGATGGCAGTCTGCAAGGTCTTCGCGGGTATAGTGGATGATGCTCGTTTTTTTGATGAAGTCGTCTGTATTAAGCGGTGAAAAGAACCGCGCAGTTCCGCTGGTCGGCAATACATGATTGGCACCTGAATAGTAATCTCCAAGCGGTTCAGGACTATAGGGGCCGACGAAAATTGCTCCGGCGTTGTGAATGGCAGCCAGATAATCATCTGGATTTTCGACGATTAATTCCAAGTGTTCCGGCGCTATTTCATTGGCAAAGTCAACGGCTGTTTTCAGATCAGGTACAACAAACGCGGCACCATAGTCAGCAAGGGACTTCGCGATGATTGACGCGCGCGGCAACAGAGGTACGCGTATAGTGATCTCTTCGGCAACGGCCTGAGCCAGTGATTCGCAATCTGTCAGCAGAAGAGCTGAGGCGAGGGGATCATGCTCTGCCTGCGATAACAGGTCTGCTGCAACAAATGCAGGATTTGCAGACTGATCTGCAATAATCAGAATTTCGCTCGGACCAGCGAACATGTCAATGTCAACCTGCCCGAACACCAGCCGTTTTGCCGTATTGACATAAATATTTCCAGGTCCGGTGATCTTATCCACAGCAGGAATTGATTCCGTACCGTACGCCATTGCTGCGATTGCCTGCGCACCGCCCACGCGATAAAGTTCGTCAGCGCCGGCTAACGAGGCTGCTGCGAGAATAGCCGGATGAACCTGTCCGTCAGATTGCGGGGGTGTACACAGAACGATCCGGCGAACACCGGCGCTGCGCGCCGGTATGATGTTCATGAGAACAGATGAAGGCAACGGGGCTGTGCCGCCCGGCACATAAACGCCGACGATATCAAGCGGCTTTTTAATCAAACTGACACGTCCTCCGAAAGGTGCCGGCCAGACGATGTCATCGGTCAACTGAGCATTGTGAAACCCACGTATCTGTTTGGCTGAACGGCGCATTGCCTCCATCAGCTTACTGTCGCACTGCTCGACTGCCTGACTTATTTCACGCTCGCTGATTCGCAGCTGTTCTGGTTTCAGGCGCACGTGATCGAATTGTTCAGTCAACTCGATCAAGGCTTGATCACCCTCTTGCCTGACACGATCCAGAATCATCTGCGTTGTTGTGATCACCGGTTGAAGATTCATTTTCCCGCGCAGTCCGAGGCGTTCTGCCTGAATGTGCAGTTCATCACGGTTTGTTCGGATAATCCGTAAGGGTTTAAACGCTGTCATTCTGATGCCTGGTCCTTTCTTGCTTCCAGCTGCCGTCCGACAGCTTCGATAAACGGTTGAATGCGTTCAGCTTTCATCTTCATGCTGACACGATTGACAACCATTCGTGCGCTGACATCTGCTATGGTCTCCAGAACAACCAGACCGTTCTCCCTGAGTGTTCGGCCGCTTTCAACGATATCGACAATCACTTCAGCCAATCCGACCAGGGGTGCCAGTTCAACAGATCCGTTCAAGCGAATGATCTCAACACTTTGCTGTTTCTTCGACTCAAAATATTCCCTGGCAACGCGCGGATATTTTGTGGCGACACGCTTATTGGGGATCTGATCCAGCTTTCCGGCCAGTGACTCGGGACCGCAGACACAGAGTCGACAGTAACCAAACCCCAGGTTCAGCACTTCATAAAGCAGCCGCTTTTCTTCCAGTAGTGTATCTTTACCGACGATGCCAATATCGGCAGCACCATAATCAACGTAGGTTGGTATATCGGCCGGCTTTGCCATGATGAATCGCAAACCGGCCTCATGGTCTTCGAGAATCAGCTTACGCGAAGGATCCCGGACAACCTGACAATTGTATCCGGACGCTTCAATCAGTTCAATGGCCTGTTCGGCCAGCCTGCCTTTTGAGAGTGCGATGTTCAGGAATTGCATGCTGGATCTCCTCCCTGCAGCCACTGCCAGGTTCCACCAGGTTGCATTAAAATCACTTTTGCATCTGGACGCCGGGCTAAAAATGAATGAATGTCGCCCGTTAATCCGTTGCAGATCACGTTGCTGCCGGCCTCCCGCATCTGTTCAGCCAGTTTTAACGCGGCCGACCGCTCCGGTTTTTCGTAGCAAATCCAGCACGGAACCGCCTGCGGTTTCGACCGAATGCCCTGACGTTGCAAAGCAGTCATCGCCAGACTGATACCCATCGAAAAACCGGTCGCCGGTAGATCCCGGCCAAACGATTGAAGCAGCTGATCATATCGACCGCCGCTAAAGAGCGGGAATCCGAGATTATATGTGAACCCTTTAAAAATCACGCCTGTATAATAATTGAGGCTTTGCAGCATACCAAGATCGACCGTAACGTAACGTCGACAGTCATAATCCTCGAGAATCATCAGGACTTCACGCAGATTGGTGATTGCCTGTTGTGCGACAGGACTTCGTACCAGCTGTTCAAACGTATCCAGATCATCATCTGAACCCTGACTGGATGCCAGTTTCAAAATGACGGCACGTGCTGCTTTCGGCAGTTGGAGGCGATCGGCCATTTCTTCAATCGCAACCATTTGCTTGCTGTCTATCAGGTGAGGCAGCTGACGGGCGGCTTCACCGCTGATTCCCCATTCAGATAAAATACCTTTAAAGAAAGCCACCTGGCCGATCGATACCTGAAGATCTTCAATGCCTGTTTTTCGCGCTGTCGTTATCGCTGTAGCGATCACCTCAGCGTCTGCCTCCGGACTACTGCTGCCGATCAGCTCGACACCTGCCTGGCTGAACGAGCGCTGACGACCGCCGCCAAATTCGTTATAGCGGTACATATTGCCAACATAATAAAATCGCTGGGGTAGAGCTGCATCGCGAAATAATGTCGCGGCCACTCGAGCTGTCGGAACCGTTCCGTCGTAACGCAGGCAAAGGATACGACCCTGATGGTCAATGCATTTAAACAGTGCCTCTTGCGGTACAGCACCCGACCCGACAGCGTAGACATCAAAAAACTCGAGACCCGGTGTTTCGATCTCAAAATATCCGCGTTTTTCGAATACGGAGCGGATCGTCTGTTCAATTCGTCTTTTCTCTGCACATTCTTCCGGAAGCAGATCAGATACGCCATCCGGTGTATGGAATTGCCATTGAGTCATCAGAATACTTCCTTTCGCATGCGCTTTAGTATGCTAAATCGATAAAGCAATAAAGCTCCTGTTATTATACGGAGCTTTAGCAGATCTGTCAACTATTCAAATGATAACCCGGCAGGATACGCTATACAATACGAATCAAAGCGCTGAGGGGCCGGTCAGATCAGCCGGCAGCCTGACGTTTTTTCGCCTTCTCAATGCTCTGGGCTACAATCATATCTTTAACTTTCATCAGACGCGTCAAATTTCCCCGCTCATTTTCGTCCATTTTCATACTGATGGACCGGATGGATTCAGAGAGTTCCGGGATCAGAACATACTCCAGGGAATTGACGCGACGGCGTGTCTTTTCGATTTCATCAGCTAAAAGCTGTGCTGTTTTCTCTGCTTCTGCCAGCTGTATCATAACCGGCAGCGCCTGATTGAGTGCGCTGACAGCCTCATCCAGTTCGCCGGCAACCGAAGCCAGACCATAGGGCAGATGAGTCGATTGGCCGGATATGGCAAATGGCGACGCGAAAACCGGGACATGGACACTGGTGATATTCCGGGTGTCAACAGACAGGCTCATCGATTCGCGGCCAGCCATCAAAGCTGTTTCAAGCACTTCCGGTGCCATAACAGCGCGAGCCATAACCATCTGTCCAGAAACGTCCGCCAGTAGTTTTTCAACTTTCTGACGCAGTTCCTGATTCAAACGAATAATCTCCAAAAACTGCCGCATCAGCTCGTCACGTTTATCTTTAAGCAGCTTGTGGCCGCGTCTGGCTGTGACCATCTGACGTTTGAGCTTCAGCAGCTCCATCCGATTGGGATTGATTTGCTTGCGAGCCATGGCTCAATCCTTTCCGTAAAACTGATCGATAAAATGATCACGGATACGTTTCAATTCATTGCGGGGCAGCATTGACAAAAGCTGCCAGCCGATTTTCAATGTCGTGTCGATACTGCGCTCCGTGTCAAATCCCTGTGATACATAAGATGTCTCAAAGGCGTCGGCAAAGCGGGCATAGATCCGATCGAGATCGGACAAGGCGTCCTCGCCGAGGATAATCTGCAGTTCCTTTGCCTCTTTACCGCGTGAATAAGCTGCAAAGAGCTGATTCATGACGTTCGCATGATCTGCACGAGTCTTGCCTTCACCGATCCCCTTATCTTTCAGTCGGGACAAGGACGGTAAAACATCGACCGGCGGCCGGATGCCCTTTTTATAAAGCTCACGGCTGAGAATGATCTGTCCTTCCGTAATATAACCGGTCAGATCCGGAATCGGATGCGTTTTGTCATCATCCGGCATCGTTAGGATGGGCATCAGTGTAATGGATCCCTCCTTACCGATCTGTCGACCGGCGCGCTCATACAGGGTGGCCAGATCAGTATAAAGATAGCCGGGATAACCCCTTCGACCGGGTACCTCTTTACGGGCAGCAGATACTTCACGCAAAGCCTCGGCGTAATAGGTGATATCCGTCATGATGACCAGAACATGCATATCCAGCTGGAAAGCGAGATACTCAGCTGCTGTCAGCGCCATACGGGGTGTTGATATGCGCTCGATTGCCGGATCGTTGGCCAAATTCATGAACAGAACAGCCCGGTCTATCGAACCGGTGCGTCTGAAATCACTGATAAAGTAATCAGCTTCCTCAAAGGTAATACCCATCGCAGCGAACACGACCGCGAACTTACTCGATTGGTCGCGGACTCGAGCCTGACGGGCAATCTGAGCGGCCAATTCCGCATGCGGCAGACCGGAAGCTGAAAAAATAGGCAGTTTCTGGCCGCGCACCAGGGTATTCAAGCCATCGATCGCCGAGAGCCCGGTCTGAATAAATTCGTTCGGGTAGGCACGGGCAGCGGGGTTCATCGGCTGTCCGTTGATATCGACCATCCGTTCAGGGATGATTTCCGGGCCGCCGTCAGCAGGTTGACCCATTCCGTCAAAAACACGGCCGAGAATGTCCGGCGACACGGCCAGCTCAAGCCCCTTACCCAGAAAACGGACTTTGTTGTCTGACGCATTGATGCCTAAGGCACTTTCGAAAAGCTGGACCAGTGCGTTGCTGCCATCAATCTCCAGCACCTTGCAGCGACGGATCTCTCCGGAAGGCATCTCAATCTCACCGAGTTCGTCGTACTTGACACCCGTCACATCTTTAACCAGCATCAAGGGGCCGGCTACTTCTTCAATCGTTCGATATTCTCTGGGCATCTTA
>JAAYBY010000078.1 GCA_012729935.1 Clostridiaceae bacterium
GTTTAAGCCGATTGCTGGTTAATTGCATTGACATTATACACGTTTTTATTATATCTGACGACCAATCGTTTTCAAAATGCTGACGATTATCTGAAGTACTGTCGATTATCGGAACGGATCGTACGCTGTTGACTGGATGTCAGATGCGAATGAGCATCTTCGCTGATCTGCACGAGATTGCTTTTCAAATACTCTGTTTGTGAAAAATTGACATCATTAACACGAATATACGATACAATAATGAAACAGGTATCATGAGAAGGGATGTATCAGAAGATGACCGTATCGAACGTGACAAATCCTCAAACACCGCTTATTGAGGCGGTTCGTCTATATCTGGCCAGTCAGGCGGATCATCTGCTTCAGCAGATCGCACAGATTGATTCAAGTGACTGGAAGATCTCCTCAGACGCTGTTCATAAGACCCGGACTGCTTTACGACGCTGTCTGTCAGTTTTGACTGCTGTGAGACCCTGGATAGATAAGGAATGGTCACGGTCACGAGAAAAACCGATCAAACGATTGCTGCGTGCACTCGGACCGGTCAGAGATCTTGATATCGTCCTTCAACACACACAAAGCGCGTTTAATCCTGCTTCCCAGGAAGTGATCGATGTAATCGATCTCATTCGAATGAAACGCGTTAAAGCCTGTCAATTATTCTGCAGGATGATGACCCGGACTGACACGAAAAAGCAGCTGCTGCAGGATTTGTCACGCCTCAATCAACTGGAAACACTGCTGTCGATGCAGCCGGCTCCGATCTCAGAAGCAGGGCAGGTGCGTTTATTTACACTCGGTGACTGCCTTCCCGCCATGCTGTTTAGCTCCTCGGCGACTGTGACCGCATATCACCAGGTGATTTCAAGATCAGATATCAGGCAGGATCAAGGGGATGAGCACAGCATGGATGCCCTATATCACCGGTTGCGGGTTTCGCTGAAAGATTTGAGAAATCTTCTGCTTTTCGCAAGTCCTGTTATACCAGAAAAATCCCTGCCGTTCTTTAATCAGATCAAATCGCTGCAAAATGATCTGGGATACTGGCATGATGCACTTATTGTACACCAATACTTAGGCGGTTCGTTTTCAGACAAGCAAAAAGAGGTGATCCATCCGCTGCAGATGTCAACTGCAGCCAGATTAGATCACCTCAAAGCATCATTTTCTGCCCACTGGGAGTCGATGACAGCCGAATGGTTTCTGCTGGAAATATCCAGCTATCTGACAAACGTATATCGTGAGTCAGTCAAAACAGGGTGTGCCTGCTCCGGTTGCGGTCAGCCGGAAAAGAACGATCAGGCTTGATTCGGCAGGCCAGGTACAACAGGCGGCGTAAAGGTTCTGGTACCAAGCTGGTCGTCAATCATCAAGAGTGCATTGGTATTATCACCTGCAAGTTTGAGACGTGTAATGATATCGTTGGCGCTGGCTTCCTCTTCGATTTGTTCCGATATATACCATTGCAGAAAAATATAGGCAGCATGATCGTTGTTGCTTAACGCAACCGTTGCCAGATTGTTGATTGAAGCTGTCACAAACTGCTCATGCTTGAGAACGCTCTGGAATACATCGAGAATCGACTGCCATTCACTGTCCGGCTTTTCAATCAGACTGAATTCAATCTTTTCGTCTCTGTAGTTCATATAATGGAAAAGATTTTGCGCATGTGCCAGTTCTTCCTGATACTGTGCGTATGTCCACTGCGAGGCTCCCGGAAATCCTGCCTGATCAAGCCAGTTTGACATGGCAAGATAAAGAAATGCGGAATAGTACTCCTTATTGATTTGTTCGCTCATAACGTTAGATAAGTCCTGATTCATTCATATCCCTTCTTTCAGCTGTTATTAACTCCATTATGACATAAATAAACGATAAAGGAGTACCTGTTGTTACCGAACAGAGTCGATTAATCTTGTGAAAACATGGTAAAAAATGACAAATGATAAACGAAATCATGCAAATCGACTGTCAGACCGCTTCATTACATTGATATTATCTCTTGATTCATTATAATGGAATGGATAGTGCCGCAATGGTTTTCTCTTATTATCAGGAGGTTCACAACGTGAATTTAATCATAGAAAAAGACATTTTAAATCCAGCAGTCGTTCGTATGGTTGTCGATGCGCCCGCGATCGCCCGGAAAGCTGAACCCGGTCAGTTTATTATTCTGCGGGTGCATGATGAAGGTGAACGAATTCCGCTGACAATTGCTGACTTCGACCGCGAGATGGGAACGATCACAATCATATTTCAGTTAGTCGGTAAAACAACACGGTTATTGGGCAATCTCAATAAAGGTGACCACATTCTTGATTTTGTCGGTCCGCTTGGCAAGCCGACCGAGCTCGATGGCTACCATCAAGTTGCTGTCGTTGGCGGTGGACTGGGTGCGGCGATCGCTTATCCGCAAGCAAAAAAATTACATCAGATGGGTGCGTCGGTCGACGTGATTATCGGCTTCAGGAACCGCGATCTGATCATTCTGGAAGAATCGTTTGAACAGGTTTCTAATCAGCTGTTTATAACCACCGATGATGGTTCAAATGGAAATAAAGGTTTTGTGACCGACGTGCTGAAAAAGCAAATTGAGTCTGGCCGGTCGTATGATCTTGTGATTGCAATTGGTCCGTTAATCATGATGAAATTTGTCGCTGAGCTGACTCGCCCCTACGGCATTAAGACAATAGTCAGTATGAATCCGGTTATGGTTGACGGGACAGGCATGTGCGGCGGCTGCCGGATCACAGTTGGCGGGCAAACACGTTTTGCCTGTGTCGACGGTCCCGACTTTGACGGTCATGAAATTGATTTTGATGAGGCAATTCGTCGTCAGCAAATTTACAAACGAGATGAGAAAGCTGTTGATGACCCGCACCTATGCCGACTAACAGGAGAGGAGCGGTCTCATGATTAACCGATCCCTTGAGAAAGTGCCGATGCCGGAACAGGATCCGAAGGAGCGCGTGCGGAATTTTAATGAGGTGACGCTCGGTTACACACCGGAAATGGCTATCGAAGAGGCCAGGCGTTGTTTGCAGTGCAAAAACAAGCCGTGTATGGACGGGTGTCCCGTTAAGGTTTTTATACCCGAATTTATTGAAAAAGTCGCAGCAGGTCAATTTGCTGAAGCCTACGATATTATAACCAGAACCAACAGCCTGCCGGCCATCTGCGGGCGTGTCTGTCCGCAGGAGTCACAATGCGAAATGGTCTGTGTTCGTGGCAAAAAAGGTGAACCGGTCGCAATTGGCAGACTGGAACGGTTTGTGGCCGACTGGGCGATGGCTCATCAACCATTTAAACCGAACACTGAGACTGTCAGAAACAAAAAAGTTGCGGTCATCGGATCGGGACCAGCGGGGCTTGCCTGCGCAGGTGATCTGGCTCAGAGAGGTTACCAGGTAACGCTTTTTGAGGCGTTTCACGTTCCCGGAGGCGTCCTGATGTATGGTATTCCGGAATTCCGGTTGCCCAAATCACTGGTTCAGGCAGAGATCGATCACTTGCGCCAGATGGGCGTTTCCATTCTGACCAATCAGGTAATCGGTAAAATATATTCGATTGATGAACTGCGGGATCAGGGCTTTGATGCTGTCTTCATTGGTAGTGGTGCCGGATTGCCTCTTTTCCTCAATATTGAGGGAGAGAATCTCAACGGGGTTTATTCTGCCAACGAGTTTTTAACCCGCGTCAACCTGATGAAAGCCTACCGTTTCCCGCAAACAGATACGCCGGTTGCAATCGGCAGACGCGTAGCTGTTGTTGGCGGTGGCAATGTCGCTATGGATGCTGCCCGCAGTGCAAAAAGACTCGGTGCGGAGTCGGTGACGATTCTGTATCGACGATCACAAGCAGAGATGCCTGCCCGCGCTGAAGAAGCAGCACATGCTCGAGAAGAAGGCATTGAATTCAGATTCTTGACCAATCCTGTGCGCATCCTGGGTACAGAGGATGGCTGGGTTCGCAGTGTTGTCTGTGTTAAGATGGTGCTGGGAGAACCGGACGCCAGCGGCAGAAGAAGACCGGTTGAGGAACAAGGTTCTGAGTTTGAATTGCCCGTTGACACGATCGTTGTAGCGATTGGTCAAAGACCGAATCCGCTGATAAAAAATGCAACACCGGAGCTTGAAGTGCAGCCCTGGGGCGGAATTGTCGCAGAATCTCAAACGATGTCAACCAATATACCGGGTGTCTACGCCGGCGGCGATGTTGTAACCGGAGCTGCGACTGTGATCAAGGCCATGGGAGCAGGGAAACAGGCAGCGCAAGCGATTGATGATTATCTGACTGGTAAAACGTCAGATGATCCTGAAGCATGTATTTTGGGTTCCGAGCAATCAGAATTCTGAAAAATCAACCAAACCATGAGGCGGACGAAGGAGGACATTTTATGAGATATGTTCGATATGCACTTGAGAACCAGCAAACATGGGGGATGCTGTTGAATGACGAATTGATTCAACCTCTGACAGCTGCTCCCTATCTCAATGGGATTCCACAGGGTTCGCCTGTACCGCTTCATGCCGTTACACTGCTGGCGCCCTGTCAGCCGGGTAAAATTGTTGCGATCGGTAAAAATTATCTGGATCATATTGCGGAATTTGACAGCAAAAAGCCAGAAACACCGATTATATTTTTGAAACCCTCATCCGCTGTATTAGACCCCGGTGCGCCGATCATTTTACCGCCATCGTCGGTCAGCAGCAGAGTCGACCACGAGTGTGAACTGGCTGTTGTTATCAGCCGACGGGCAGCGAACGTTAAAGCTGAGGAAGCAAAACAGTTTATTCTTGGCTATACGGCTTTGAACGATGTAACGGCCAGAGATATTCAGAAACAAGATGGGCAGTGGACACGGGCAAAAGGATTTGACACATTTGCGCCGGTCGGTCCGCTGGTAACCGATGAAGTTGATCCGCAAAACTTGAAAATTCGTACACGTGTCAACGGAAAAATAAGGCAGGACTCAACGACAGCAAATCAGATTTGGCCGGTTTATGAACTGATTGAGTTTATTTCGGCTTGCATGACGTTAATGCCAGGTGATGTTGTCGCAACTGGAACGCCTTCCGGTGTTGGCCCGATTCAGCCCAAGGACATCGTGGAGATCAGCATTGAGGGAATCGGCGTTCTGCGGAATCCGGTTATTGCCGGCAGATGAGCTCGTGACACATTTATGATAGGAGACCATTGGCTCAATCCGGTAATTTACCGGCAGTTCTTTTCACAATACATCAGGTCGTCGACAGCCTTTATAAACTGAGAGGCTGTTTCGTGTTGGTCAGGATCGTACAAAGCCGCACCAAGGCTGATGGACAGTCGATAAGCATTCTCTGAATGTGCCTGATGCTGGTCGAACGCGTTACGAATCCGGCTGATACACTGGCAAAGCTGCTCCTTATTGTCAACGTCCAGTAAAATGTAGAACTCATCACCACCGAATCGGGCAATAAGATCATCTTCCCGGACAACATGGCGAAGCAGATGTACAGCCTGAATGAGTGCCTCATCACCAACCACATGACCGTACTGGTCGTTGATTTTTTTAAATGAATCCAGATCAGCTACAATCAACGCGAACGGTTGACGGCTGCGCTTGATTTTGTTGAGCAGAATCCGGTCAAAGTGTCGTCGGTTATAGACACCCGTAAGGGGATCGGTATTGATCGACCGGTTTTGTATCCACAAGTAGAGAATCAGAATACCGACCATCATGGAAGACCAATTTAATA
>JAAYBY010000079.1 GCA_012729935.1 Clostridiaceae bacterium
CGAAAGATCAATCACATGCAGTATCAACCGTGTCCGTTCGATATGACGAAGAAATGACAGACCCAGTCCAAGCCCCGTGTGCGCACCGGCGATTAAGCCGGGGATGTCGGCAACAACAAACGAGCTTTCCTGGTATGAGACGACGCCCAACATCGGTTCAAGCGTGGTGAATGGATAGTTGCCGATTTTCGGTTTTGCAGCAGAAATTGATGCCAGCAGCGTCGATTTCCCTGCATTGGGAAAACCGACCAGACCGACGTCGGCGATCAGCTTCAGTTCAACCTGTGCTTCAAACATGTCACCCGGCTCACCGGTACGCGCAAAGCGAGGTGCCTGGCGAACGCTGTTGGCAAAATGGACATTGCCCTTGCCGCCTTTACCGCCGTGAGCGATTATGACCGGCTTGTCCGGTATAACCAAATCAGCCAGAATCCGGCCGGTCTCAGCATCTTTAACCAGAGTGCCTACAGGAATCTCGATGATCAGATCCTTGCCGCTCCGGCCGTATTGCTTGCGGGCACCGCCCTTTTCCCCATCTTCAGCTGCAAATTTCCGACGATATCTGAACGCCTGCAGCGTACGGATGCCGGTCCGTGGTATCATAACGACGTCACCGCCACGGCCGCCGTCACCACCATCCGGACCACCGTTCGTAATGTATTTTTCCGTATGAAATGATACAGCTCCGTCTCCGCCGTCACCGGCCTTGACTGTGATACGCGCCTGATCAATAAACACGTGTTACCTCCAAAAAAAACCGGCCGATTTTATCGGCCGGATCAGCTCAATTGCAACCGAACAGATGAAGCTGGCCGGCTGATATGAATGAAATCTGTCTGGTTTGTCAAACAACAGGATAAACACTGACGCGTTTCTTGTCACGTGCGAAACGCTCATACTTCACCTGTCCGTCGACCCTGGCGTACAATGTATCATCTGAACCCCGACCCACATTGGTGCCTGGATGAATTTTTGTTCCGCGCTGACGAACCAGAATATTTCCGGCTATGACTGCCTGGCCATCACCCTTTTTGGCTCCGAGTCTCTTGGATTCTGACTCACGGCCGTTTCGGGTACTGCCCATACCTTTTTTATGTGCTAACAACTGCAAATTAACAAAAATCATAAATTTTTCCTCCCGCATTTCGTTTCTGTTCGAATTCGAATATAACGTTTTCCGTAACTTGCCTGAATCTGTCTACAGCCGATCACCAGTGAGTTCATAAGAACCATCACTGTCTGCCTTTGCTGTTCTGACAGGCCTGTCTGAGCAGGCAGCGTCATTTCTATGCACCCGTCTTCCAGCACATGGTCCGGATCGAACCCGGCCAGTTCCTGCAGACTACCGATCGCTGTTGTAGCCAGAGCTGTAACAGCAGCACAGATGATGTCTGAACCGGCATCAGCGTAACCGGCGTGGCCGGTAGCTGAAAAGGAGTAAATATAGCCGTCAGGGTCTTCACAAATCGTTATATGAATCATTTCAAAATACTATCTGCAGCACACGCGCTGATCAGAAAATCCAGCTGGTTATGCGCCGATTTTTGTGATGCGAACCCGTGTATAAGGTTGACGATGTCCTTTTTTCCTGCGATAACCTTTTTTCGCCTTATACTTGAAGACGATGATCTTCTTCTGCTTTCCCTGCTTGACAACCTCACCCGAAACGGCAAGACCATCGATCGTCGGTGTGCCCACCTGAAGCGACCCGTCATCCGACAAAGCAAGCACTTCCGAAAATGTTACGGAATCACCGGCCTCTCCGTCGATTTTTTCGATAAAAATCTCATCACCGACTGAAACGCGATATTGTTTTCCGCCTGTTACGATAACAGCATACATGTTTATGTGTTCCTCCTGTAATCAGTCTCGTTCATCTCGGGCAGTACATATCTTTGTACATTTAGAAGCCCGGATAATACGGCCACCGAAGTATATTATCATCGGTGCCTTGCTTTGTCAATGAAACAAAAACATTATCCGGCACTTTTATCGATTGACTACCTGTTTATCAGCAATGAAATCAGCAGCGGCATCAGGCATAAAGAAGCAGCCAGGCCTGACAGGATACGGCTCTGACTGATTTGCTGTATGAATGCGGCAAACCAATCAACCCAGATCATCCAGACGAATGCCAGCAACGCCAGCCAGCCACTTTGACTGTGCCCGACAGAAAAGAACAGAATCGGAACCAGCAGAAAAACAATGCGTCTTCTCAGCCAATTCATAAAAACATCGATCAGCCGGTCGGACTGACCGGTTAACCCTGTGAACCCCAAGCCGATTCCCAGCACAATCAAGAAAACAAGCAGGACACGGTTCGTTTTCAACGCAGTTGACAGGGATAAAAATGACAGGTTCAGTGTCAGGATTCCGCCAGTCAGCAAAGCGATTCCCAAACCGATTGCCAGACGAAGTACAGGCGGTTTCTTAACGGGTGATCCGGTAACTCTGCTGTTTGCTGAATTTTGCCAGCCAAAATGGAACCACCCATGGATACCCGGTGAAAACAGCAGTAAACCGGCAGGCCATGATATCGGCACACTGAAAAGCCTGTTGATGATTAATGTTATCAACAGGGCAACCAGAAACGCCGTCAACCAGATCAGGCCTTCTCCCCAGATGCTGATCGCCTGGTTAGCCGGTTCTTCCGTTCGTATGCGTTTCATAAGCAAAGCCGCTGCCGGAACCAGAAGCAGGAGAAGAACGGACAGGACCAGACGGTACAGACGAGATAACAAATTTGCCTGGGCGCGGACAATCAATTCGTGCGAAACTGTTGCGTCTTCATAACTGTGAATCCAGGCAAACATCTCTCCAATGACAACCGATGAAATCCTGTTCAGTGGACCAGGCCACGGGCTGACTCTGCTGATAACAAGGCGTGTCAGACCATCCGCTGACTGATAAACAAGTTGATCTGATTCACTGATCGACTGTTCCACAGGGAAAAAGACCGCTTCCTCTCCCGTAAGATGTTCAAACAACTCATCAGCGTATTGCTGTTTGTGATCGGCGATCATCAGCAACGGATGCTGCAGATCCATAAGATTTCCCTGATCGAGAATACGCTCTGTGGATGAATCATCATTGATGAAAAGAATCAGCCCGGCAAAATCCAACAGGGTCAGCGGTCCAATATCGCTGATCACCGAACCGCTGGAAACGATCCAGATGTCCTCCATCGAACAGTCTGCTATCGCAGAGAGTCTGCGGCATGCAGACAGGATCTTGTCTATCGCTTCTCCAGGCAACTCGCTTTCCTTTAGCGGCACATTTAAACTGGAAAATCCACCTGTTTGAGCGAGCACCTGCTGATGGAGCTCATAAGAGGCAACGTCATCAGGGGCAGATACGAACAGAATCCCGCCGCGGTCCGCCTCCCCGGTATACTGATCCGAAAACGACTGCCGGATGACAGGTTCTGCCAGCAGCCAGGCGGAAAGCAGCAACACACTGACTACCAGGACAGAAAGGACAAAGCCACTTTTCGTCGGAGTGTAACGGCTGTTTTTATGAGGTGGTGTCATCGGTGAATCATCCATTTATCTGTTCAGCTCTCTGTCTGTGCGTAGAAGCAAGCTGTTTGGACAGCTTTTTTCCAGGCAGCACGGCTTGCCTCTCGTTCAGGCTGTGGCATACGGGGCTGGAATAACCGTCCAGATTGCCGGCCGTCGTTCATCTTTTCGGTATCCGGCCAAAGGCCACAGGCCAGACCGGCGAGGCTTGCAGCTCCCCAGGCGGTTGTTTCGGTCAATGTTGCCCGATCAACATACAGTCCGCTGATATCAGACTGAAATTGCATTGTCCAGTCACTGACACTGGCACCACCGTCAACACGCAGCACAGGAATTTGAGAAAACGCATCCTGTTTCATGCAATCAAGGATGTCACTGCTTTGATGCGCAATCGATTCCAGAACAGCCCGGGCGATCTGTGCGCGGCCGCTTCCGCGCGTCAGGCCAAGCATCATGCCTCGCGCGTTCATATTCCAATAAGGTGCACCCAGTCCGGTAAATGCCGGGACAAACTGGACACCACTGCTGTCTGGCACAGAAGATGCCAGCTGATCGCATGCTGCGTACGTATCGATCAGACCCACCTCTTCCTTAAGCCACTGAATGGCTGAACCTGCATTGAAAACACTGCCTTCCAAGGCATACGTCAATCCGTATCCCAGATCCCAGGCGACCGTTGTCAGCAAACCATTGTGCGAAACCACTTTTTTCTGACCGGTATACATTAGAATGAAGCATCCGGTTCCGTATGTGTTTTTAGTCATTCCCGGTTTAACGCAGGCCTGACCAAACAGAGACGCCTGCTGATCACCGGCTACGCCGCAAATGGGAATCTGTCCTGGTAGAATTGCAGGATCGACCAAGCCGATCCGGTGAGATGAGGGAACAATATCCGGTAAAATCTGTCTCGGAATCCCGAAGATTTTCAGCAGTGATTCGTCCCATTCTCCGCGATCAATATTCATCAGGAGTGTCCGTGAAGCATTGGTGACATCGGTTATATGATTTTGACGACCGGTCAAATGCCAGATCAGCCAACTGTCAATCGTACCGGCAAGCAGTTCACCACGCTCAGCCCGTCTACGAAGTTCCGGCATCTGTCGAAAGAGCCAGGTCAATTTAGTTGCCGAAAAATAAGCGTCAATCGGCAAGCCTGTCCGCTCCCTGACGAACGATTCAAGACCTTCATCCTTCAACGTTTGACATAAGTCTGCTGTCCGGCGGCACTGCCAGACAATAGCCGGATAAACCGGCTGGCCTGTCTGACGATCCCAGACCACAATTGTTTCACGCTGATTCGTGATACCCAGGCCCACGATATCCTGGACGGGAATATTCGCTTTGGCCACCGTTTCCTGAAGCGTACTGACCTGCACTGATAGAATTTCATTCGGATCGTGTTCAACCCAGCCCGGCTGCGGATAGTATTGGCGGAATGGTCGTTGTGTCGAACTAACAATCGAGCCGTCCGATCGAAAAAGAATACTGCGGCAGCTGGTTGTTCCCTGATCCAGTGCGAGTAAGTAGTGTGGCATAAGTGCAGTCCTCTCAAATTATACAGATCTCAGACTCCGTGTTATCAGCCTGATTATAGCACAGGCAGGAGCTTCTTCACGGGCGATAAAAAACCGGCCTGCGCATCCGATCGCACGGCCGGTCAGTTTTACAACCAAAATACACGCCATTTCGCGGTTATTTAAACAGCATCATCAATACGCGATTATCAGTTTTCAGCAACTACTTCCATCTGGTGCTGCTCTGCCTGTTCCAGTGCTTCGTAATACTTGCGCATTACTTCACCTGAAAGCTTTTCCCGGAATTCGGAATTGATCGGATGGACAATGTCCTTAAATTCACCATCCTGTGTTTTCCGGCTCGGCATCGCGATAAAGTACCCATTGTTTCCTTCAATAACCTTAATGTCATGGACAACAAATGAATCATCAAAGGTAACTGAGACGATGGCTTTCATTTTTCCTTCGCTTCCCATTTTTCGAATTGTGATGCTGGTGATCTCCATTCAGGTCCCTCCGCTTCTTGCAGTCATTGATTGATGGGTCGAACAGAAATAAATGTGTATCTTACACAAAGAGTATAGCACCATCTATCCTTTTTTTCATCTTTTTCACGAATGTGAATTCAGATAGTCTTATTGAGCGGACATTTCTGCTTTAATAAGCATCGTCGATTCATTCTTAAATTATGTTACAATGAGCGCAGAAGGATGGTATGAACGATGACCCAGTGGCAATCGATCAAGCCCGGTTCCAAGATCTTCTTTGTTGGAATCGGAGGTATAAGCATGAGCGGTTTAGCAGAAATCGCTCAATCAGACGGCTTTCTGGTCGCAGGATCTGACCGGAATCCCGGGCATAGAACCAGCCATTTAACAGATGCGGGAATAGATGTTTATCACGGTCATTCTCAACAATGGATTGATCGATTCCATCCAGATCTGGTTGTCCATACGGCTGCTGTTCACGCAGATAACCCTGAGTTGATCCGCGCGGGTGAACTGGGTATTCCTGTAATAGACAGAGCTCATTTCCTCGGTTGGCTGATTCGGTCCTATGAATCTGTTATAAATATCGCCGGTACACACGGTAAAACGACAACAACCGCGCTCTGTTCGCTGATTTTGATTGAAGAAGGTCTTGACCCGGCTGTCCATCTGGGTGCAGAGCTGCGTCAGTTTCACGGAACGGTCCGAACCAGCCGCAAAAGACAGATTATCGTGTCCGAAGCCTGTGAATATCAAAACAGCTTTCTACAGTTTAATTCAACAACCGCCGCTATCCTGAATATTGACTATGATCATGTTGATAGTTTCAGCGGACTGGAGGATGTCATCCATGCGTTTACCCGGTTTGCCGATAAAATTGATGATCAGGGTTTGCTGATTGTCCCTGATGCAGATCCAAATGTCAAACGCATGTTGTCAGAGTTCACCGAACACCGCAACATAGCCGGTCGATCACTGCCCCGGTTAATCACATTCGGTATTGTCGATGACAACGAGAACAAGACAGCCCGGCCCATACCGGATTACGCGGCTTGTCATCTGACATTTGTGCAGGGACTGCCTGTTTTTGATTTATGCCATAAGGGTCACTCACTGTCTATTCATCTGAAAATACCCGGTAGACACAATGTAATGGATGCACTGGCTGCCATCGCATGCGCCCATGAGAACGGTGCTTCACTGGAGACAGCCGCTTCAGTGCTCAATTCATTTCAGGGAGCAGAAGGACGGTTTACAGATGTCGGCCGGTATCGGGGCGCTCGGGTGATCGCTGACTACGCACATCATCCAGCTGCAGCAAGAGCCACGCTGTCGGCAGCCGAACTGATACCGCATAAAAATCTCTGGGTCGTTTTCCAGCCGCTGACGTTCAGCCGGACGCGCGTTCTGTTTGATGATTATGTTTCGGTTCTGAGACCCTATCAGGTTGTCTTCTCGGAAATATTCAGCGATCGGGAGATAAATCCCGGTGACATCAGTTCCCGGATGCTGGCAGATCAAATCAACAAGCTGGGTGGTCATGCTGCATTCACAGATGATCACGAGCAAATTCGAGCCTGGCTGGACGTCAGGGTCGAGCCGGAAGACGTGATCCTGGTACTGGGGCCGGAAAACATTCGGGACTATGCCGACCAGCTGACTGGCCGAACCAGTCATCTTAACGACTGATTCTAAGCACATTTCAAAATTAAGGACAGTCTGCCGTTCAGCAGACTGTCCTTTTATTTAGGCATACATACAGCAACTGGCTGCTGGTATTTCAACTGTCTCCTGCGGGTTCTGTAGTCAGCTGACCATTTTCAGGTATCTCAGGAAGCGCTTGTGCAGGTGCTTCCTCAGTCAGCACTTCGGACGATGCGGGGATCTCGATGCTTACGCTCTGATCAGCCGGTGCCTGCTCAGTATATTTTCGGTAAATCGCCTCAAACTCGTCGCCTTCAATTTTCTCTTTTTCAAAAAGCATCTCAACGACCGCGTCCATCAGGTCCATTTTTTCTTTTAAAATACCAACCACCTTTTCATACGCGTCATCGATAATCTGCTTGATTTCTTCGTCGATTATCCCTGCCAATTTCTCACTGTAGTTCTTGACATGACCATAATCCTTGCCAAGAAATACCTCGTCATCTGTTCCAAACACGAGATTGCCGATTCTCTTGCTCATGCCATATTTGATGATCATATCGCGTGCGATACTGTTACAGCTTTGAAGGTCATTGGCAGCTCCTGTGCTGATCTCTCCGAAAACAAGCTCTTCCGCTGCCCTGCCGCCCAGTGAAATCATAATTTGTGAAATCAGCTGGCTTTGTGTCGCATAATACGTATCTTCATGAGGTTTATGAGCTGTGTAGCCACCTGCCGCTCCAGCCGGAATGATGGATATCCGCTCAACTTTATCCGTCTCGGAAACAGTCCGCAGGACAACCGCGTGTCCAGCTTCATGGTAAGCTGTCAGTTTGCGCTCTTTTTCACTGATTATTCTGCTCTTCTTTTCCGGGCCGATCATAATTTTGAACACCGCTTCCGATATGTCGGAATATACAATCGTCCGGGTGCCTTTTCTGGCTGCCAGCAACGCTGCTTCATTGAGCAGATTGGCAAGGTCAGCACCGGTAAACCCTGGTGTAATCTTGGCTATTTCCCTGAGATCAATTGATGTATCCAGCGGTTTACCGCGGGCATGAACCTTTAAGATCGCTTCACGACCTTTGATGTCAGGCCGCATCACTGTTATGCGCCGGTCAAATCGGCCGGGACGCAGCAGCGCCGGATCAAGAATGTCAGGCCGGTTGGTTGCAGCCATGATAATGACGCCTTCGTTGGGTCCAAAGCCATCCATCTCAACCAACAGCTGATTTAACGTCTGTTCGCGCTCATCATGTCCGCCGCCCATTCCGGCCCCACGATGGCGGCCAACGGCGTCAATCTCATCAATAAAGACGATGCAAGGCGCATTTTTCTTGGCATTTTCAAACAGATCCCGAACACGTGATGCACCGACACCGACAAACATCTCAACAAAGTCAGAACCGCTGATTGAATAAAACGGGACACCCGCCTCACCGGACACTGCTTTTGCCAGTAGCGTTTTACCGGTTCCCGGTGCTCCGACCAGCAGAATGCCACGGGGAATTTTTGCCCCGAGATCAGCATATTTTTTTGGATTCTTCAGAAAATCGACGACTTCCTGCAGCTCTTCTTTCTCTTCATCTGCTCCGGCAACATCCGCAAAAGTGATTTTATTTTTGGTCGGGTCGCTCAGTTTTGCACGACTCCGGCCAAAACTCATTGCGTTTCGACCATCTCCGGACTGCCGTGAATAGGTGAACCAGATAAAGGCTCCCATACCAAGCACCATAACCAGAATCAGGATAATGTTCAGCCAGCCCGTAATATCTGTCGGTTCGATGTAATCAAACCGCTCAATTTTCCCATCAGCTTCTGCTTCCATCAGAATCTCAAGCAGTTTTTCCATCCAGAGCGGGGCGATCGATTTATTGACTGACCGCGATGGTGTACTATCCGTCTGTGCATAAACAATCTTGACATTATAGCCTGTAACAACTACTTCACTCACACGTCCACTGGATATTTCAGTTGTCAGTTCAGACAGCGTGATTTCTTCCGGTTGTGTCAGCCGGGACATGAAAAACGACAAAAATATGATTATCGCCAGCAAGATGATGTAAAACGACATCCCGTTCATGGCACGTTTTGGTTTCATTTCGATCCTCCTTGACCGTCGTCACCTAATATAGAAACATCGGGGAGGTTCCTGTATCTGCCGTCATAATCCAACCCGTACCCGACAATGAATGCATCTGGAATTTTTAATCCGATATATTCAACCTTGACATTAACTTTTCTACGCTGTGGTTTGTCAAACGCTGTGCAGATAGCAATACTGGCCGGTTTTCGCGTGCCCAGCAATTGGCGAAGATGATTCAGCGTCAAACCTGAATCAACAATATCCTCAACAATTATGATATCGCAGCCTGTGATATCGGTATCCAGGTCTTTTGTAATCCGGACAACTCCGGACGACCGTGTACCGCTTCCATAACTCGACACTGACATAAAATCAACGCGGCAAGGTATGGTAAGATATCTTGCCAGATCTGCCATAAACACATACGCGCCTTTGAGAACACCGATCAACGTGACTTCGCGGCCTTCATAATCATGCGAAATCTGATTGCCGAGTCTCTGGCACATTTGATCAATTTCTTCGCGACTGATCAACACTTCTTTTACATATTTGGTCATCCCTTATAAGGCCTCCTTAATTGGGCTTTACTTATTTTACCTGATATCTCTGGTATCCACCAGTCCCTCTGTTACGGATTTCGCTGAAGTGGAACGACATATAAACCCACAAACGTGTTTTCAGTCTGATTCTGATATGTTTTTACATCCTCTACACCTGATGTATACCCGGGAATCCAAACGATATCAGACCCGTCTGCCAGCAGTAAAAGCTGTTCGCGTTCTGTCGGAGACAGTTTTTTTTGCTGCATCCACTGATTCAAGCTAATCGATTTGCGTTGACCGGCCGGACGAATCCGATCGCCGGGTCGCCTTGTTCGAAAGACAGACCGAAGACAGCGATCAGCAGCCAGAATAACTTCAAACAGCTCTTGACGGATGTCCTGCTCGTCCGTAATCCAGCAAGCCCCGAACACCCTGTCACACTGTGGGATAGCAGTTTGACCAGGAATGTTCAACGGTATCTCAAACGGCTGCTCTTCGGTTGACCGGGTATTACCATCCGTTTTCTCAAAACCAAAAATCCGGCCGATACAGACGATGCGCCAACGTTCCGGCAGATCGAGCGACTGCCATTTTTTTGCCTGTGGAATCCAGCGAATGATGGCACGAATATGTTTCTGTTCCAAATTCTGTCCATGTCCTGTTTGTCGGCACCACAAAATCTGGATAACCCGGGCCTGCAGCGCGGTGTGAAGTGACAAGAAGACATCCCTGTCTATATGATTGTTTGTTAAACACTGGTTTGCGGCCTGTTCAGCCAGAGACTGGATCAGCTGCTGATCTGCTTTCAGATTGTCAGAGGCACGTGCAAGAATCGGAACCGGATCATAGCCCAGCAACGCTTGCCATGACGGCAGCATATGGTGACGGAGACGGTTGCGGATCGTAAAATCGTCATCATTAGTTGGATCGTGGCGCCACGTGATGGAACAGAATTCCAGCCATTGTTCCAGTTCTGATCGGCGGCAATGAAGCAGTGGACGTATGATTGAGCCATCTTTCGCCTTCATGCCGGCTAATCCGTCCAGACCGCTGCCGCGCCCAAGATGCATCAGGAGTGTCTCCGCCTGATCATCCAAATGATGCGCCAGGGCAACAAAAACCGGCTGGCTCGCTGTAGACCGCTGCTTGAGGCAAGTTTGAAAAATTTGTCTGCGTAGATCTCTCGCGACCAGTTCAATCCCCTTGCGGCTGTCGGCAGACTGTTTTCGCACATCGACAGCCTTGATGACCAAAGGAACATTCAGCTTTTTACACCAGGCAGCTACAAATTGCTGATCTTCGTCTGCTTCAGCACCACGTAATCCGTGATGAATATGGATGCAGGACAATTGGAAAGACAATGGTTGCTGAAGCTGATGCAGTATCAGGAGAAGAGCCAGTGAATCGGCTCCGCCTGAGACAGCCGCGATAACCTCGCTGCTTTCAGGGATTAATTGCTTGTCCTCGATGAACTGTCGAACCTTATCAGGCAGATCCGCCATGTTTGTCTGCCGACGGAATACCGATGTCATGTCGACATCGGCGGCGGTTCTGATGGTACCCGCCCGTCGTCCTTTTCAAAAAAGAGCGTATATTTAGGCCACCAGCCCAGGTGGAGACTTCCGGTTGCACCCTGCCGGTTCTTGGCGATGATGATCTCAGCGTCTTCTGTCTCAAGCTGTGGCTGATCGTATGCGTAATACTGTTCACGATATAGAAAAATGACAACATCGGCATCCTGTTCGATCGCACCGGAATCCCTCAGGTCAGACAACAAAGGTTTCTTGTCTGATCGCATTTCACAGGCACGACTCAACTGGGACAGTGCGATGACTGGAACTGATAACTCCCGGGCCATGATTTTTAAAGTCCGGCTGATCTCCGATATTTCCTGCTGACGACTTTCCGAGCGAGACTGACCGCCGTTCATAAGCTGGAGATAATCAACAACGACAACCCCAAGTTTATGCTCCAGTTTAAGCTGACGACATTTGGACATCATTTCCATTACGCTTGTTCCGGAACGGTCATCAATATACACGGGAGCAGCGTACAAAGGCGGTAAAGCATGGGCAATTTTCTCCCAGTCATCCGGTTTTAGATCACCTGTGTTCAGCGAACGCGCGTTCACCAGAGCCTGACTGCTGAGCAGACGGTTGCTGATCTCCTCTTTAGACATCTCCAGACTGAATATCGCAGCAGGAACACGATAGAGTGTCGCTGCTTTCTGCGCAATGTTGAGCGCGAAGGCTGATTTACCCATTGCCGGCCGTGCGGCAACGATGATCAAGCCACCGGGACGCAAGCCGCCCAGCATTTTATCCAATTGAGAATAACCGGTTAACACCGTTTTCTGTCTCGGCTGGCCTTTGGCCAGTGCAGCCAGCTCGTTAACGGTACGGCCCATGATATCCTTGAGGCTTTCGAATCCACTGATATCACGGTTTTCACGGATTTCATAAATGCGTTTTGCAGCAATATCCAGCAGCAAATCGGCATCATCCGGATCATTGTAGCAGAGACCCGTCACGTCCTGAAGCGTTGTGATCAGGCGGCGCAGAATCGCTTTCTGCCGGACAAGATCCGCATAATGGGCTGCGTTTGAAACCAGCGGAGCCGCATCCGGCAGAGAGCTGACATAATCCAGTCCGCCCGTCTGCTCAAGCTGTCCGCGGCTCTCAAGCAGATCAGTAACCGTCAGGATATCGACAGGTTTGCTGTTGAGATACAGATCACAGATTGCTTCATAGATCATCCGATGCTGCGGGCGATAAAAATCGTCAGTTTGAAGCATAGCCGTGATTTCTGCAAGCGGCCGCTCACCAGACAGTGCACAACCAAGTACTGACTGTTCAGCCTGCTGGTTGTTCGGTGGAACCTTGCCCCCGACTACATGCGTTTTGGTTTCGGAAGCCATGATACGCCTCCCTATTGACTGGCAACCAGTTCAATTTTGATTTTTGCCGTAACATCTGTGTGCAGTCGGATATCAACATCGTAGATCCCCAACGATTTAACCGATTCAAGAATGGTGATTCCCCGCTTATCAACTGCATAACCTGCCTGATTAAGCGCATCTGCTATGTCCATCGCTGTCAGTGATCCATATAATTTACCGCCATGTCCGCACTTGATCGGAATGGTGATGGTCTGTCCATCAATTTTCGCTTTAACATCCCGCGCGTCCTGAAGCGCACGCTCCTGTTTAACTTTCTCAGCAGCTTTTCGTGTCTTGACTGTATTCAGGTTCTGGGGTGTTGCTTCCAGAGCCAGTTTCTTCCGGAAAAGGAAGTGGTTGGCGTAACCGTCGTTTACTTCGACGATGTCATCCGGTTTCCCAAGACCTTTCACTGTTTCCAGTAAAATTACTTTCATCGTGTTCCCTCCATTCGACATGATAACAGAACAGACGATATCGGCTGATCTGCTGTCCGTATTGTATCACACTAAGACTTGACCTGTCAGATTGAAAAAACATTCCGTCAAACAAAAAGACACCGTCTGTGAAGAGGTGTCCATTGTTGCAGATTACGTCTTCAGTAATCTTATTCGCCGGAAAACGGCAACATGGCGACATGTCTCGCCCGTTTGATGGCGATGGTTAAAGTGCGCTGATGTTGCGCACAGTTTCCGGACATTCTCTTGGGCAGGATCTTGCCCCGTTCAGAAATAAACTTGCGTAAACGTCCGATGTCTTTATAATCGATATGTTCAATTTTATCAGCGCAGAATGCACAGACTTTGCGACGAGAACGTCTTGGTCTCGCGCGATAAGCACCCGCGCTGCGTTTTGCTTCTGCCATATGCGTGAACTCCTTTCTTGAGATGAATTCAAATCAGATATCAAAAGGCAATGTCGTATCATCATCCGGTCCAGGGAAAAATCCGCTGGTATTGGAATCAGATGAGTCATCTGCAGGTTGATCATAGGTTCCGCTTGCTCCGGTATCCCGACCCTTGGACTCAGTGAAATAGACTTCGTCTGCAACTACTTCTGTCTTGTATTGTCTTTTCCCTTCAGGATCATCCCAGCTTCTCGTCTGAATGCTTCCGACGACGGCCATGCGTGAGCCTTTGGAAAAATACCGGCTGCAGAATTCTGCCTGTTTTCGCCAGGCTACAATCGGAATGAAATCGGCCTGACGTTCACCATTCGCGTTTTTAAATCGTCTGTCAACGGCCAGTGTAAACGTGCATACCGGCACCTGGTTCGCGGTGGTTCTCAATTCGGGATCGCGGGTCAATCTACCCATCAGAATAACCTTGTTCATAGACACATACCTTTCTGACTGTTTAGATCAGTCGTCTACTCTGACGACCATGTAGCGCAGAACGCCTTCAGTTATCTTGAAGACACGCTCCAGCTCTTTTGGAAATTCCGGATCTGAACTGAAGTTTATTAAAACGTAATAACCTTCTGTCTGATCATCAATTTCGTACGCGAGCCTGCGCTTGCCCCAGACATCAACCTTGTCAATCGTTGCTGAAGACTCAAATAGCGTCTGGATCTTTTCCATGGTCGCTTGAATGGTTTCTTCACCGATAGACGGGTTCAGAATGTACATGGTTTCGTATTTTCTTGTCACTAGTATCACCTCCTCCTGGACTGAACGGCTCTGACATAAGACAGAGCGAGGATTATGTGTGTCATGCCGACACAGCACAAAAGAATATAACATGATGAGATCGATCAGTCAAGCCGGAAACCTGCCATCCGCTGGATGATTACTGAACCCGACTGGTATCAGTGTAGCAAAACGTCAAGGGCTTGTCTGTTGGCTGGAACCGGCAATCCGATCAATTTGCTTGATCATTTGAATAACCAGCCTGTGTATTTCCTGAGCTGCCAGATCGTATTGTTCCATGTCCCCGCCAAAAGGATCCGATATATCTGCTTGCGGCTGGCCGGCAGCTTCACCAAGTGTAAACACTTTATGGGAGATGTCTGGAAACTGTCTTTGTATCAGCTGTTTCTGGTACAGTGTCATCGGAACCAGCAAATCAGCTGTATCTGCGATTTCAGTAGTCAGCTGTCGGGATCGGTGCCCGGAACTATCCAGTTGATAGCGCTCGCTTAATACCCGGATAGCCTGGGGTGACGCCGGAGAATCGGTCAGAGCTGCCAAACCAGCTGACGAAGCGATCCAGGATCCCTCTGTCATCTCAGCATTAAACAGCCGTTCAGCCATCGGGCTTCGGCAGGTATTACCGGTACAAACAAACACAACCTGTTTTCGGTGTTTACAGGCAGTCTCTTGCTTTTCTTCTGAGTCGGAAGACTGTGTTTCCTGACGAGCAGCTTTTCTCAGGCGGTTCATATAGGCGGTGCCGATGTCATGATCAGGCAGCTGTTCGGCAATCAGGACGTCAACCGCTTCATTGTCGAGCAGCCGCATCGCATCAAACAAATGCTGCGAAGCCGAAATCGGGTCACGATCAGGTCCATAGGCGAACGCAATTGCCTCATTTCGATGCAAGTCAGACCTGCTGCTGACAGGATCAGGTGATGAGGCGTCAGCAATCAACGTCCAGGGGATCGTCAGTTCCCGCAGCGTCCGCAAAGAAGCAAATAAACCAACCCGTTTCCCCTGGTCAAGACATTCACCTGCGATCCGGTTCATAGGTGGACTGTCATCCGGGTCGGTTTCGCATCTGGCAATCAAAACGGCGGCGCGTGGTGCATAATGTCTGTATTTCATTCCTGGTGCTTTTGGCGGTGACGTTTCAAAGTCCAGAAGCCCCGTGGTCTGACCTGTCTTGTATTGCTCCGTGACCGGATGCAAGCCGGTCGCCCAAAAAATTTGATCGGCTGTTATACTGCCTGGACGCAGAATCACCGGTCTGGTTCCTGTCGTGTCGATCACGGTCGACTCGAGTCCAAACTGTGACGGGCCGCCATCAATAATATATGGGATTAAACCATCCAGATCCTGTTTAACATGCCAGGCATGAGTCGGACTCGGTCTGCCCGACCGATTGGCAGAAGGTGCGGCAACAGCAATGCCAGCACATTGAATCAGGCTTCTGGCAACCGGATGTGCAGGTATGCGGACAGCTACTGTGTTTAAATGGGCTGTTACAATGTCAGGAACCAGATCTGTTCGTTCCATCACCAGTGTCACAGGCCCCGGCGAAAATGCTTCAAACAGCTGTCTCGCCATATCGGGAATCGAGCGGGTCAGCGGTATCAGCTGATCAAACGAGACAACGTGTACAATCAGCGGATTATCCGATGGACGGCCTTTGACGGAAAATATCCGGCGGACCGCGTCCTGATTTGTTGCATCGGCACCCAGGCCATAAACGGTTTCAGTCGGAAAAGCGACAAGCTCACCGGCAAGAAGTGCTTCTACAGCCGGCTGAAGTTGTCGTTCCTCCGGTTGTACCGGGTCGACAGTTATCACGTGTGTCTGATATCGGCGCAGCATTAGACCGGTTCCTCATCATCCGATTGTTCAGCAGCGTGCATCTGTTTTGCATGGGCCGCTGTCATCAGCGCATTGATAAACTCATCAATATCGCCTGACAAAACTGTTTCAAGGCGATACACCGTCAAACCGATCCGATGATCTGTTACACGTCCCTGATGGAAATTATACGTCCGGATGCGTTCGCTGCGGTCACCCGTCCCCACCTGGCTGCGACGATCTTCTGCTCTGCTGCCCGCCTGCTCTGCGGACTGCAGGTCATAGAGACGCGCTTTCAGAACAGCCATCGCCTGATCTTTATTCTTGTACTGTGAGCGCTGGTCCTGGCAAGTCACGACAATTCCAGTTGGTTTGTGGGTGATTCTGATGGCGGAATCAGTCCTGTTGACATGCTGTCCGCCGGCACCTGACGCCCGATAGGTGTCTATTTCAAGATCTTCCGGCCGGATGGTTACTTCAACATCTTCAGCCTCCGGCAGAACGGCAACTGTCACAGTAGACGTATGGATTCGGCCTCCGGATTCCGTTGTCGGCACTCGCTGAACCCTGTGCACACCGCTTTCGTAACGGAGACGACTGTATGCACCTTCGCCTTCTATCCGGAAAACAACTTCCTTAAAACCGCCTATTTCAGTCTCATGTACGTCGACGATCTGTACTCGCCAGCCGCGCTGCTCAGCATACTGAACATACATGCGATATAAATCTGCTGCAAACAGAGCCGCTTCATCACCACCGGCACCAGACCGTATCTCCATTACAATATTTCGATCATCGTTGGGATCAGACAAAACCATGGCATCCTGCAGGTTCTGTTCCAAATCGGAAATTTGTCTGGTTAGCGCGGCCATCTCCTCTTTAATCAGATCCTTAAACGCGGCATCATCCGTTTCGTCCAGCATCGTCTGATGCTGTATGAATGACTGTCTTAATTCCTGCCAGCTGCGGTAATCGTTGACAATCGGCAACAATCGCGCATGCTCTCGTGCCAGTTTCCGGTAACGATCCTGATCGGCCAGAACTGCCGGATCTGTTAAAAGCAGATTCAGTTCTTCAAGTCGACTATCATAACTGCTTAAAGTCTCAAACATCTTTTATCTCACTTCGTCCATCAATTATTTGCGGCGATTTACGACCGGATTTGCCTGGGTTGTTCAGTCTGGTCCCGTTGGATAACCTGTTGAATCGACTTTTCCAGTTTCTGTCTCGGCATGACAATTCGATGTCCGCAGGTAAGACAGCGGAGCGCGACGTCTGAGCCAGCCCGTTCGATCAGCCACAGATGCCCACCGCACGGATGAACCTTCTTCAGATGAACCGTTTCTCCAGCCTTAAACGGATATAAATGAAATCGACCCGGCATCTCCAACTAATCTCCTCGATATCACGTGTACAATCCGGATGTGACACGCTGTTTCCCACTGAAATCACTGACAGTCGTCACCGCATTAAATCCTTCTTGAGACAGTATAGCAGATACAGCCGGCCCCTGTTGATAACCATGTTCCAGAAAAAGCCGGCCGCCCCTGTTCAGTTGGGTACGGGCACCGTTCACGATACGGCGAATCAGGTCAAGACCATCGGCACCGCCCTCTAGCGCCATTCTCGGTTCTTGAAGCACTTCAGGCATCAAATAGTCGATCATGCCTGATTCTATGTAAGGCGGATTTGCTGTAATCAATTGAAACGTCTTTGATGGCGGATACGGGAAAAGGTCCGCTTCATGAACCTGTGTGAACGGTTCAAGGTGATGGTTCATCACATTCTGTCGGGCATACTGCAACGCTGTCCGGTCAATATCCGCGAGGTGCAGTTCGACTGGACAGCCGATTTCAAGAAATTTCAAGGCGACCGCAATACCGATGCAACCACAACCGGTGCAGGTATCCAGCAGTCGGATCGGTTCGGATTTCTCACGGTGTTCTACTTGGAACTGAGCCTCATTTCGTATCGACTGGAAAGCTGATTCAACGAGCACTTCACTATCCGGACGAGGTACGAGAACACCAGGTCCCACTGCAAATAAATAGTCGGCAAATGATACCTCTCCGATCAGATAAGCCAGCGGCTGGCGCTGGCAGCGACGTCTGGCGAGCGACCAGATCTCATTTAACTGATGTGGTGTGATTGACAAATCGGATGATGCGAGCAGCTGTGTCTGGGACAATCCCAGAACAGACTGGAGAATGATCGATGTGTCATACGTTGCGGTATCAATACCGGCTTGCAACAACGCCGTTTTTACGGTCCAGCGAACAGAGCCCAGTGTCGGTTTGTCCGACATATCGCTTACCACTGATCACGGTCACCCCGCAGCGGGATAACCGCATTCAGCGCAACAATTGCAACTTCAAGCATCGAGTCATCAGGTTCAGCTGTTGTCAGCCGCTGCATCAGCAGACCGGGTTTGGATATCAATCGCGTGAACTTATTGTCATATCGGCCGGCCAGACGAATAATCTCATAGGCAATACCTGCAACAACCGGCACCAGCGCAAAGCGGATCAACAGATTGATCCAGCGGCTCCACCAGCCGACAAATGAAAATACAATAATGCTGATCAGAATAACAATAAAAAGGAAGGCCGTACCACATCGTGGATGAAAGCGGCTGTACTGCCTGACATTGTCAACTGTCATCGGTTTTCTGTCCTCGTAGCAGGCGATGGTCTTATGTTCAGCACCGTGGTACATCCAGACGCGCTTCATTTCTTTCATTCGGTTGGCCAGCTTCAGATAGATCAGGAGTATGATGATCCGGATCAGTCCTTCAGCCAAATTCATAACAATGACAACGCCCCGGCCAGACTCTGCACTGTTGATATGTAACAGCTGTGTAAACAGGGAGACAATCAAATTGGGCAGCAAGAAGAACAGGACCACACTCATCAGCAGCGCTAAAACAGTTGATCCGTACATAGCCAGTTCACTGTGATTTTCCAGGAACCGATCGATCGACTTTCCGATTCGTTTCCAGAAACCGGCAGTCGCCGCTTCGCTTGCAGATTGTCCGGACGCTTGTTCATCTTCCGATGGTGCAAATTCTTCAGACAGTTCTGCTGACTTCAGCAATGCCTTGGTTCCACTGACCAGTTGCCTGAAAATCCGGATGCTGCCACGAACAAACGGCCAGTTGGCAGCACCTGAAAAAGCGGATAACGCCATTTCTTCGAGTTCGATTTCACCATTCGGGCGACGTACAGCCATCGCTTTCTTCTCGGGTCCGATCATCATCAGCCCTTCGATTAAAGCCTGTCCGCCTATGGTTGTTTTATGCTGACAGCTGCCGCTTTTTGCGTCCGACTGGTCAGTTTGCGTCTTTTTCATCCACTACCTCGTTATTCTTATAACCGTCTATGCAAAAAGGAGGTTTAACCCAACCTCCTCACGCTTATCATTTTTGTTCCATACGTTTCTTGAACTTGTCAACACGTCCGCCCGTATCAACCAGCTTCTGTCGGCCGGTATAAAACGGATGGCAGGTCGAACAGATATCCACGTTCAGATTCGGTTTGACGGATTTTGTTTCAAACGTTTCACCGCATGCACACCGAACAGTTGATTTCCCGTATTGGGGATGGATGCCTTCCTTCATGATTTTCACCTCTCTTACGATACAGCGCGCACCCTCGTCTAAGACCACGGTCCGTATGCTGTACCTGATTCAGCAGTCGCGGGGTCGATTCTATAATAATTTGAGCAGAATGTCAATCTTAATTGTTACCATTGCGTCGATACTGGTTTGTGTACCCGGGTGTAGAATAGGTGTTGCCTGAGTAGCCGCCGCCTGTACCGCCGCTTTGCTGTGCTCCACCAGGCTGCGTTCCGCGCATCGCATCAAAAACATTTTTATCATTAAATGATACATTGACAGATGAAATGAAATGGTCGTTACTCTTTGTTTTCAGCAGCAGATTGATAATCGCTTCTGTCACTGCTGATGTGTCCAACTGGCTAAACGCCTTGCGAATTGTCCAGACTGCATCCAGCTCACGGTTGTCCATCAAAAGCTCTTCACGACGCGTACCCGACTTATTGATGTCGATTGCCGGGAAGATCCGTTTTTCAGATAGTTTTCGGTCGAGATATACTTCCATGTTGCCGGTCCCTTTGAACTCCTCAAAAATAACTTCGTCCATTCGGGATCCCGTTTCAATCAAAGATGTCGCAATAATCGTCAGGCTGCCGCCGTTTTCAATGTTTCGTGCTGCACCGAAAAAGCGCTTCGGTCCGTACAGGGCACCGGGATCCAAGCCGCCGGATAACGTCCGCCCGGTTGGATTGATGGTCAGATTGTAGGCTCTGGCAAGGCGGGTCATGCTATCGAGCAGGATCATGACATCCTGCTTCAGTTCAACCAGGCGCATGGCTCGTTCCAGGACCAGTTCGACAACCTTTGTATGATTCTCAGGTGTTTTGTCAAATGTCGAGTAGACGACTTCTCCGCGAATCGAGCGCTGCATATCTGTTACTTCTTCGGGTCGTTCATCAATCAGCAGAACAATCAGTTTTGTATCGGGATTGTTGATGCTGACGGCATTGGCAATTTTCTGCAGCAGAATGGTTTTACCGGCTTTCGGCGGAGAAACAATCATGCCACGCTGCCCTTTTCCGATGGGAGCAACCAGATCGATAATCCGGGTAGACAGTTCATTCCGGGTCGTTTCAAGAACAAAGCGCTCGTCCGGGTAGATGGGTGTCAGTCTGCCGAAGTGAGGTCTTCTCAGCATTTTTTCAGGTGGTAGGCCATTTACGTCCTTGATATAAAGCAATGCCTGATAACGGTCACTTTCTCGCTGCAGACGAACTGGACCATTGATGTAGTCACCGGGTCTCAAGCCGAAACGCCTGATATATTGAGGGGGGACATAAATATCTTTACTTCCCTGAAGATAGTTGTCTTTTCTCAGGAATCCGTAGCCATCGGGCATGATCTCCAGAACACCACCCTGGATTTCCGAAGGTTCGCTGTGTGTTTTCTTATCCGTTTCATTTTCTTTGACTGTGACAGCGTCAGTTTTCTTATCACCGGCCAGTCCGGCTGTTTCGTCCGTTGAAACATCCGAACCTTCTTTTGGCTGCTCTTCAGCAACTTCGTCTGCAGGTCTTATCTGCCGCGTCGAAATCCGGGATCTCGGCACACGCGTCAGAGGTGGTGGAAATTCTGATGAGAGATGCCTGGTCGATCCATCAGCTTTTTTCATTTCACCGGCTTTTTCCGCGGGTTCCTTTTCCAGTGCAGCTTCCATGCCTTCTGGTGAGGTTTCCTCAGCCATGGGCTCTGTGGCTGTCTGCTGGTTCGACGCTGACTCAACCTTTGATGCGGTCTTTGTCACCTCAGATCTATCCTGAGATGAAGAACCTGTCGTCTTGTCGAGCTGCTTGATTTTGGGGCGACGCCCTCTGCGGGCAGGTTTTGGCGCTGCTGTTTTTTCTGCCGGCTGCGAAACCTCACGTAATTGCCCTCTGTCAACCGGCAAATCAGCACCTGTTTCATCTTTGATCACAGTTTTCTCAGCTGTCTCGGCAGATGCATCCGGTTGTGTTTTACGTGGTCTGGTAGTACGGGTAACCGACGGCTGCTTTTCAGTCTTAACGGCCGTCTTTTTCCTGGTTGGCTGGCGTGTTGCTTTCTTTTTGGGTTCAGCAGCAACTTTATCCGGCTCCAAATCACTCTTTGTATTTGTTCCTGTCGGCTGGCTGTTCATGTTTAGAGTCTCTGTTCTCGCATTTTCCGCTTCGAGAAAAGAGACCAGCTGTGGTTTGGTCATTTTTTTAGCTTCCTGTGCTGTCAGCAAACCTGCGATCTGGGCAATGGCGACCAAATCGGCCTTGCTTTTACCAGCAATCTTGAGAGAAGGCATGATTTCACCTCATTATGGCTGATCAAAACAGCCGTAAACGTTGGATTGACAGACCATCCTTGAACACACGTAATTTGACCCGAAAATACTCCATTGATCAGAATGAAAAACGTGTATGAAGACAGAAATTGTCACATGGGATCAACATAATTATAGAACCTGAAAAAAATGACGTCAAGCTATAGAATGCAATATAAGTGATAATTGAGCAAATAACTACAGAATAGACAAGATGGAATCATCCATTTGGGCACTACATCAACAGCTGCCGGGTTTTTGGAGCCGGCAGCTGTTCGAAAACATCTTAGACAAGCGTCAGGATGGTGTTCTACAGGGTCAGCTGTCACTCAGCGCTGCGAATTTATCCATCATGCCAAGCGCTTTCCCGGTTCCGATCGCAACACAGGAAATCGCCTCATCAGCAACAACTACATCGATGCCGACCTTGGCCGCAAGCATCCGGTCCAAGCCGTAGAGGAGCGCGCCGCCGCCTGTTAAAACAATACCGCGCTGGCTGATATCAGCCATCAATTCCGGCGGCGTCCGTTCAAGCACAGAATGAACAGCTTCAAAAATCTGACTGACCGGTTCTTCCAGTGCTTCGAGCATTTCTGTCGATGTCACGGAAATCGTCGCCGGCAATCCTGTGATCAAATTACGTCCGCGGACTTCCATGGTCAATTCCTCATCCCGCGGGTAGGCACAGCCGATGTTGATTTTCAGTTCTTCAGCAGTTCTATCACCAATTAATATATTGTGTTTACGACGGACATGTTTGACGATCGCTTCGTCAAAACGATCGCCGGCCACTTTCAGCGAATAATCAACAACCGGCTGACACAAAGAGATGACAGCGATATCGCACGTTCCGCCGCCCACGTCGACAATCATGCTGCCGCAGGCTTTGGTTATGTCGATACCGGCCCCGATTGCAGCTGCAATCGGTTCGCGAATTAAAAACACATCTTTTGCTCCTGCATGTTTACAGGCATCTTCAACTGCCTTCTGCTCAACGGGTGTGATCACGCTGGGCACGCAGACAACGATTGTCGGTTTGAAATAACGGGAAAAAATGCCTTTGCAGACACGCCCGATAAAAGCTTTTAGCATCACTTCCGTTACCTTGAAATCAGAAATGACGCCATCACGCAATGGACGAATCGCATCAACAATACCCGGTGTTCTTCCAAGCATCAGACTGGCATTTTCACCAACAGCCAGCACCTTGCCGGTTTTTGAATTAATGGCTACCACAGAAGGCTCCCGAAGAACAACGCCTCGTCCTTTTACATAAATCAATACAGATGCCGTTCCCAGGTCAATCCCAATATCCATGCCTAATCCCATAGACAAACCTCTTTCCATATGACTGAAGCAAGGCCTGCCACCAGATAAACTCTGTTTCAGCCTTGCCAATTCGTTCTTTGTGAACGTTGCTTTTCAATGATACAATAGGTTTATCAGATAATCAACTTAATTGGCTGTGCTCCAGCCAATTTTTACGCGTTGCAGGGAGTTATCATATGCTCAAACTGATCGCAGCAATATTGATGCTGGCCGACCATATCGGTTTCTATTTTTATGACCTGCTGCCCGACCCACTCACATTGCTGCTGCGTACAGCCGGACGTCTTGCCTTTCCGGTTTTTGCCTGGCTGGTTGCCCGCGGGTTTACACGAACACGCCACCCTTTGGCTTATTTCATTCGCATGACCATTTTTGCCGGTCTCTCTGAAGTGATCATCCGTTACGGCCATCATCTGGTTGGACTGCAGCTGGACGGCACCAATGTACTGATCACATTCGCCCTCGCACTTGTTATGCTATCCGGATACCGGCTGGCAAGTCATTCATATTTTGATATGATCGCCAGCCTGAAACCTGTTTCCCCTTCACTGGGAGCGCCGGACTTGCGTTATGATGTCCGCATTAATCCGGGCGGTATAGATCTTGATCCGAAGATCGGACTGCCAATCGGAATCATCATGATGCTGATTGCTGCCGGAGCTGCACTGATCCTGAAACCGGATTATGGTCTGTACGGTTTGCTTGCAGTCCTGCTGTTTCATGTTGTCATCGACCGCTATGACGAGTCAGTCCATTTGAAGCGTTCGGTTCAGGGATTCATTGTGCTCAATGCATTTTTTCTGGTGGTTCGGATCTTTTTTCTGGACTGGCCTGTTGACTGGGCTGTCCTGCAGTGCTTTGCGGTGATTGCCCTCCCTGTCTGCTTCAGGCTGGATCACGATCGAAGGCCAGGCCGTTTTCAACAATATTTTTTCTATTTGTTTTATCCGATTCATATTTTTCTGTTATGTCTGATTCGACTGTTGATTGGTTGAAGTGTCGGTTCATTTGATTCAGCTAAACTCATGATTAATCAAAAACAGGTGTGAAAACGAGGTCTATTTCTGTTAGAATGGTTTAGATTATAGTCTTCAGACGGAAGCGAAGCGAGGTAATGAACATGTCCTATTCCGTGGAAACAGACCGTAAATGGCAGCAATTCTGGGACGAAAGCGGCTTGAACCAGTTTAATCCTGAGAGAATCGAAAAGAAGCTGTATGTACTGGAAATGTTCTCGTATCCATCTGGTGCCAATCTTCATGTCGGACACTGGTATAATTATGCCTTGTCTGATTCATGGGCTCGCATGAAAAAGATGCAGGGTTATGAAGTTTTCCAGCCAATGGGCTTTGACGCGTTTGGACTTCCTGCTGAGAATTACGCCATCAAAACGGGCATCCACCCGCACGACAGCACAATGGCCAACATTAAAACCATGAAGAAGCAGCTTCGTGAAATGGGAGGACTGTTTGATTGGCGTCATGAGCTTGCAACCTGTCTTCCGGACTATTACCGCTGGAACCAATGGCTTTTTCTCAAACTATTTGAACGAGGTCTTGCCTATCGCAAGAAGGCTCCTGTCAACTGGTGCCCGACCTGCAATACAGTGCTGGCCAATGAACAGGTGGTTGATGGAACATGTGAACGCTGCGAATCAGATGTCGTCCGTAAACACCTGACCCAATGGTTTTTTCGAATAACGGATTACGCTCAGGAACTCCTTGATGATCTGGACAAACTCGATTGGCCGGACAAGACAAAGAAAATTCAAATCAACTGGATCGGACGGTCAGAAGGTGCTGAGCTCATTTTTGGTGCTGAAAAGGGCGGCTCGCCGATATTGGACCCCGAGGGAAAACCGGTTGAATTATCCGTCTTTACAACACGGACTGACACCTTGATGGGTGTCACATATGTTGTTGTGGCACCGGACAGTGATCTGTGTGCACTGTTAACGACTGACGACTGCCGATCGAGTGTCGAAGCCTATCAGGAACAGTCAGGCAAAGTGTCTGAGATTGACCGCCTGTCCACAACTCGCGAAAAGACCGGGGTCTTTACCGGATCATACGCCATTCACCCAATCACAGGCGAACGAATTCCTGTCTGGACAGCAGACTATGTTCTGGCGGGTTACGGAACGGGCGTGGTTATGGCTGTACCGGCACATGATGAGCGGGATTTTGAATTTGCCACACTGTTTAATCTGCCGATCAAGCGGGTCATCCGGTCGACTGACGGGTCAGCCGATGATCTTCCCTTTGTTGAAAAAGGAATTTTGTCGGACAGCGGTACCTACTCAGGCCTCACGTCTGATCGCGCGATCGAAGCCATTCTGGCTGATTTGTCGCTGGTGGAAAAAGGCAATCTGAAAATCAACTATCGTCTGCGCGACTGGCTGGTTTCCCGCCAAAGATACTGGGGAACACCCATCCCCATGATTCATTGCGAGCAATGTGGCGCCGTACCGGTACCGGAGAAAGATCTGCCTGTTGAGCTTCCCTACGATGTTGAATTTACACCCGACGGTGAGTCACCGCTCAAAAAAAATCTGGCCTTCATCAACACCCGTTGCCCGGTATGTGGCGGCCCTGCCAAGCGTGATCCTGACACACTCGACACGTTTGTCTGCTCCAGCTGGTATCAGTTCCGGTATGTCGACAACAAAAATAACAAAGAACCATTCAGTAAAGAACTTGTCAATCAGATGTGTCCTGTCGATAAATATATCGGCGGTGCTGAACATGCGGCAATGCATCTGCTTTATGCCCGCTTTATCACAAAAGCTTTGCGCGACATGGGTTATCTCGATTTTGACGAACCATTCAAATCACTGGTTCACCAGGGAACAATTCTCGGTGCGGACGGTCAGAAAATGTCGAAATCACGCGGAAACACCATTTCGCCGGATGCCTATATCCAGCAATTCGGCTCAGATGTCTTCCGCATGTATCTGGGATTCGGATTTGCCTATACGGAAGGCGGCCCCTGGAATGACGACGGCGTCAAGGCGATTGCCAAATTCCTCACGCGGATCGAACGTCTGGTTGACTCGCTTGATTTGAACGTTACAAATGAGCGTCATTCAGATTCGGATGCGCGCAAGCTGCTTTATGCCCGCCATCATGCCATCAAATCCGTGACTCAGGATGCGGAGCGGTTCCAGTTCAACACGTCAATATCCAGAATGATGGAATTGCTGAATGCGATTAATCTCTACCAGAGCACTGCACAAAAATGTCAAAAGCAGCTCCTTATTGAGACCGTACAGGATCTGATCCTGCTGCTGGCACCGTTTGCACCCCACTTTGCGGAAGAGCAATGGGAAAGGCTCGGACACAGTGAATCGATTTTCCGTGCTGCCTGGCCGGTTTTTGATCCAGATGCCCTGATCCTGGATACAGTTGAGATTGCCGTCCAGGTTAACGGCACAATCAAATACCGCATAGATGTGCCGACCCAGGCCGACCGGGAAGCCATCCAGCAGCTGATCATGAGTGATCCGCGAACAGAGCGCGCGATGGACGATAAAGAGCTGAAAAAATTCATCTTCGTCCCAGGCCGGCTGGTCAATCTCGTTGTCGCTTAACGATAATGGATAAGCTGCTGCTCAACCTGTTTGGATTATCTGCAGGACTGCTCGTCGGGATTCTCCTCAAACGGACATGGCGTCCACTGCTTTTTGAATCATGGCGGGCTTTGTTTCTGCTTATTCCGGCCACCCTTGCTTCCTCATCTTTCTTTATTCTGATGCGGCTCTGGCCCGATCGGGTTATGCGTGATGGCCCTTTCCTGCTGATGTCTCTGGCGTTACTGCGTTTTTTTATCTGGAGTCTGTTTTTTCTAATAAACACACTGCCTGCTTCCCTGTTTTCAAAACAGGCGGACACCAAGCTTAATGTGATGCAAAAACTGGCAATGCTTCCTGTTTTACTGGGCATCTCCGGCGAGACAGCAGTATTGCTTGTCAATCACGGTACGTGGCCGGTTTCAGAAATTTTGCTAACGCGTTCAGTACCACCGGCTGTGATCGCAGGCATTAGAAACAACGCCTATATTTTTCTGCGGCTGATCACACCAGAAACCGGATTACCCTGGCTGGGTCAGATATGGCCATTTCCCGTTTTCTTCCAGGGCTTAACTGCCATACCGGCGATCAGTCCCGCGGAATTATTGACAGCGGCAGGGTTCTTTCTGATCGGAGTCAGTCAGTTTTCCGTTCACCCTGTCCATCACAGCGCACGGACCAGCCAATAATCCGGCTTTGCTTTGACTCTCAAAAGATTAGAACTTCGAACAATAGTGTGGTAAAATACACAAAGCAGTTTCAACAGCTGAACAACTGGGATTTATGGGGAGATTGAAAATGGGGAAGAAGTGGTTTAGCCGACCGGATGGTACCTATCTGAAAAAAATCGATCCGTTTATGCGTTTTTTTCCTTACATCATGAAAGGAAGAAATGAGGCGGCAATTTATTTTTCGCAGCAAATCGACATCACGACCTTAAAAAGCTACCTGAATCAACGGAATCGCGAAGCGGCATCGAGCCATACAGGCGTTAAATCTACATTATTTCATGCAGTCATGACAGCGCTTGTCAAGACGATTTATGAGCGGCCGCAAATGAATCGTTTCATCAGTGGACGTCGCGTTTATCAGCGGCATGATCTTTCCTTTGCTTTTGTCATCAAACGTGAATTCAACGATGAAAGCAATGAAGAGATCGCAGTTCTGCGTTTTAATCCAGATGATACACTGAGCAGTATCTCTCAGCGAATTCAGGATGAAGTTAAAAACGTCCGCCGCTCTGCGAAAGTCGACGATAAAAAACGTCATGGTATTTTAAACTGGTTCAACTACCTGATGAATATGCCTCGCATTCTGCTTAGAGGACTGGTGCGATTTCTAGCCTGGCTCGACTACCATGGCTGGCTGCCGCGTTTTGTCGTTGAACTGGATCCGATGCACAGCAGCGTTTTTATATCCAATCTGGGCAGTCTCGGAATTGATGCCCCATTCCACCATTTATACGAGTGGGGTACGACATCGATCTTTATGACGATTGGCGTCTCAGAGAAAAAGCCACTTGTTTCACCGAGCGGACAAATGAACATCTGTGATGTCGTCAATATCGCATTCACCATCGATGAACGTATCAGTGACGGTTTTTATTTTGCCCGTTCACTGAAGCGATTCAAGCACCTGCTGGAGCATCCTGAAGAACTGGATGAACCTTCAATTCTACCGGATGTGTCTGCAGAAAATGACTGAATCCTGTTTTCGTAACATATGACATGGTAATACAGACTATTTATGGTAAACTAAAATCAAATAGCTAAAAACAGGTCAAAACCTGCCAGGAGGTAATATGAGCATGGTAACAAAAGATATGATCATTTCAGATGTACTCAATATGGACCGGGGAACGGTTCCGATTTTCTTCCGCAATGGACTTCATTGTCTCGGTTGCGCAATGGCTTCCGGTGAAACCATTGAAGAAGCATGTGCCGTTCATGGGCTGGACTGTGATCTGCTGATGGATGAGCTGAACAATTTCTTTGAAGTGAAGGATTTACCTCAGGCAGACGTCTGATACAGCATGTAGAGATATTGAAGCGGGGCGTAAACCCCGCTTTTTTTATACGTCAACACGGAACTTTTACGTTGCAAAGGCGTCCAAAAACTGATTGATCCGTTCTCTGCCGGACTTGTGATGCTGGCAGATCAGAAAGAAGGGTTGAGCCATGTCCCGAAAACTTTTACTTGTTTTGGTGATTCTGTCTGTCATCCTTGGTTCCATCAGCGGCTGCTTCGGTGAGCCTGCTGGATCATCTGAACAGACAACCCCTACGAACACACAACGAAATGAGGTCGCAGGTTCTGATCTGATGGCCGGTATCGAAGCCACTCCGTTTACCGGAACGGCAGCGTTCAACGAGGATGACGTAAAGGCAATCCAGCTGTTCGCAGCGAATTTGCTGGATCAGGCTGCACAAAACGAAGGCAATATTATGATTTCCCCGGCATCGATCTTTCTTGCTTTGGCAATGACCTTGAACGGTGCAGACACCAGTACTCGGGATGCCATGCTGCAGACTTTGACAGACGGACAGCTTTCAGTCGATCAGGTGAATGCGTTCAGTCGCAGCTGGATGACATATTTAAGCCAGACTGGCTCCAAGACGAAACTTGAGGTCGCCAATTCAATCTGGTTCCGCGATGGTTTTGTTCCATTCGAACCCTTTCTGGAAGCAAATGCTGTCAATTATCATGCAGCGGCTCAAGCGCTCGATTTCAGCAGCCAGTCGGCTGTGGACACCATCAATCAATGGGTTGACGACGCAACCAACGGGCTGATCGATAAAATGATTGAACAGATCAGCCCGACAACTGTGATGTTCCTGATCAACACGATTTATTTTAAATCAGACTGGCAGACACCCTTTGAAAAAGCGGCGACATCTGAGCAGGTGTTCCAGTCACCTGATGGTGATCAGACCGTTCCGTTCATGCAGCAGATAACACCGTTGTCGGTGTTTACGCTACCGAACGCCACCGGCGTCATGCTGCCATACGATAACAGTCAGTTCGGTTATTTTGCCATTCTACCCGATCCAAGCATAACGCCGCGCGACTGGTATGCTGATCAGGATTCGGAACAGATCTTAACAACGCTCCATCAGACGATCACCGAACAGGAGCCGACACCGATTCATCTGGCCCTGCCGGTTTATGAGGCCGAATATGAAGACAGCCTCATCGACGATCTGGATAGACTGGGCATGGGAATTGCTTTCGGCGGATCAGCTGATTTTTCCAGACTGAATGCGAATCGCTCAAAAGGCCTTTACATCAGCGAAGTCAAACATAAAACCGTTATACGCGTCAACGAGAAAGGGACTGAAGCTGCAGCA
>JAAYBY010000080.1 GCA_012729935.1 Clostridiaceae bacterium
CACCACTGCGAGGATGATGAGCGCAAGAAATTGTTTTTCCGGCGTTATGCGTTAAGTATCGCCGGCGTTCACCACTGGGATGATGAGACGCTGCTGATTGACCTGGACTGCTGCTACCTGGCCAGTCATCAATCGGATGAAGGCCGAGTCTGGTATTATGACCGCAATACGCTGGCGATGCTGGCCGAATCGCGAATCAACCGTCCGCAGCTTAACCAGCCACAGCAGCCGTTTATTACAGCCCGGGACGCGATGCTGCGCCAGACGGTCAACAACATCGTTCAGCTGCCGCTTGACGATGTCAATCTGCTCTATGCCAACGATTTTATGCAGCGCGTCATCACGGATGCCCAGTCGAAAACGTGATGACCGGCACCAGACGATCTAAGCGTCCTGTGCTATAATGGAGCCAGACCTGATACCAAGTCTGAATGGCAATCGAAAGGGAGGCATAGTACGATGGATGTCAAGGAATTTTTCGAAAAATCATTGAGTTTCGGTCTGGGTCTTGCAACCTATTCAAAGGAAAAAATTGAAGATCTGGTCGAGGAAATGGTGCGGCGTGGTGAAGTATCCCGCACTGAAGCACGCGATTTTGCCAGCAAACTGACTCAGAAAGGTGAGGAGCAGCGCGATGAACTGAAGCGTCTGATCCGTTCTGAGATCGCTGCCGCGCTCAAAGAAGCCGGTCTTGTTCACGAAGAAAAAAACGATTCCGCAGACCGTCCTTCAGACTGATTCAATTTGAGCAATCCAATGAGCAGGCGGCGCATTCGCATCTTTAAACGCCACAGACACCTGAAACGATACCGTCAGATCATCAGCGTTCTGACCCGCAACGGTTTCGGCCTTTTGCTGGATCAAATCGGGATTTACGGTTATTTGCGTATGCGCAGAAAACGGCCCGAAGAGGAGTCGCAGCAAACCATGGACAATACACGGCTGTCGATCGGGGAACGGCTGCGCCGGTCGTGTGAGGAGCTGGGGCCGACTTTTGTCAAGATCGGTCAGATTCTCAGCACGCGTCCTGATGTCTTTTCACCTGAAGTAACCAGCGAGCTGGAAAAACTGCAGGAAGCCGTTCATCCCTTTGGCTTTACGGCCGTCGAACAGGTGATCCGGGAGGAATTTGAGGAAGATCCGGATACGCTGTTTGAATCTTTCAACCGGGAACCTCTGGCGGCAGCCTCGCTGTCGCAGGTTCATCGGGCGACGGTTGCCGGCGGCCACGAGGTAGTTGTCAAAGTACAGCGGCCCGGCATTCAGGAGCAGATCGAGATTGATCTGGAGATACTCGAGGATTTCGTTTCACTCCTGGTCAAACACACCCGCTATGGCGAGTTTTATGACTTTGCCGGGATGCTTCACGAACTGAAGGAATCACTGAACCGCGAACTTGACTTTCGCCGGGAAGGGGAGAACGCCGACCGTTTCCGCCGCAATCTGAGCAAGGAACCGAAAATATCCGTTCCCGACATCCGGTGGGTTTATACGACAACGCGCGTCCTGACCATGAGCTATGTCGATGGCATGCGCATCACCCAGACACAAGCCCTGAAAGAGGCGGGAATCGACTGCCGCGAACTGGGCACACGCCTGGCGCACAACCTGATCAACCAGATCTTACGCGATGGCTTTTTTCATGCGGATCCCCACCCAGGCAATCTGGCGATCCAGTCGGACGGAACGATTGTCTATCTGGATCTGGGCATGACCGGGCAACTGTCGCGGATCCGGCGCCGGCAGCTGTCCCGCATGTTCATTGGCATTGCCGGCCAGAACGCGCATCAGGTGGTCGCCGCTATCTCGGATATGGGTACAATGAAGCAGCGAACCAGTCTAAGTCAGTTTGAACGCGAAATTGAGCTGCTGCTGGAACGCTACCTGTCTGTTCCGATCAGCCAGCTGGACCTCGGCGAACTGCTGGCACGGATTTTCCAGCTTGCTTATGCCTACAAAGTGCAGATCCCGGGTGAACTGACCCTGATGGCCAAAGTGATGATCACCCTGCAGGGCGTGCTCGATCAGCTTGACCCGGAGCTTAACCTGATGGCCTTGATGAAACCGATGGCCAGTAAACTGATCTGGGATGTCTGGTCGTTTGACGACATCGAACAAACACTGCAGCGTGGCGTTCACGATTACGGAGAGCTGCTGCGCCATACACCGGAGTTTCTGCTGAATCTTCAGCGAAAAATTGAAGATGACGGTTATTCCGTCCAGCTGGGTATCAAGAATATCGAGCGTTTTCAGAAGCAGCTTGACCGGATCACCAACCGCTTGTCTTTCAGCATGATCCTGCTGGCGGTCTGCCTGATTATTGCCGGTCTGATTATCGGAACCGGTTTCAGCGCCGGCAGCAATCCGGAGATCAACACATTTTATGTCCTGATGCTGCGCGTCGGGTTGGGTGTGGCCGTTATTATTGTACTGGGCCTGCTGCTGTCCATGTTCCGTTCGAGAAAACCTTAGCCAGGCGTCGAAGCCTGGAAAAACCGGGTTAAAAACCGGGTGACAGCGTCCAGATACTTTTCCTGATCCAGATCAAAGCCATCGATATAACCGGCTGTTTCGCTGGTGAACACGGTGGTTAAATCCGGGTGCGATAATTCGCGTTCGCGCAGCACCGTTTCAGCAGATGCCTGCCCGATGACGGTGTCCTCTGTGTGTGCTGCGATAAAGACCGGAATATGGCAGGAACCCAGCACGGTGATGTGGCTGAGATGGCGGATACTGCCGGATGAGAGTCGTACGGCGTAGGGGACAGTCGTTGACAGAATCCGCTGAGCCAGCGGATGACGATCCCGGTAGCGAGCACCGATCGGATCATCCGGTGATGATGCCGGTGAGTCGAGCAGAATCCCTTTGACATAGGATCGGTCAAACGTCAATTCTTTAATCGGTTTTGATTTGTTTTCACGATCTTCATCCGAAACAGGCAGCTGGTCCCAGGCGATCAATGCAGCTGAGGCACCGGTGCCAAAGCCATATAACAGCACGTCCTGTGTCGTGGCATACAAACGGACATAGCGGATTGCCGCGATCACATCGGCCCATTCAGCATAGCCATACGCGCTGAGATGTCCCCCGGACTGACCGGTATTGCGCAGGTCGAACGACAGGACATTGTAGCCGAGTGAAACCAGATGACGGTAGAGCAGCGGTGTTTCCAAACCAAACTGGAGACGGTTCCGGTCGACATCGTGAATCAGGATGATCGTGCTGATCGGCTGATCCGCCTGCATAAACCAGCCGTGCAAGGTGGTTTGTTCATCGAGTGAGCGGAAACTGACCGGTGTGAAACCCGGCATGACATTGCTGTTGAAAACGGGCAGCGGCTCCGGTTCGTCACGCATCAGACGGTCTGCCTCAATAAAGGTCCACACCGCAATCGCGGCCATCGCCAGGGAGAAACAGAGCAGGATCAGCAAAGCCGGCCGCAGCAGACGGCCAGTTTTTTGGGGGGATTGAACGCGACTGATACTGGACTTGCTGACCACAAGACACCTCACTTGTTTAACTGCGTTCGATTATATCATGTCAGACAGAAAGTGTGGTAAAATTGGGGATGGTCCGCAGTTACAGAAGGGGCGGATCAGCGGAGGAATTGACATGAGTTTGATTGAAGCCATTATTCTGGGTCTGATTCAGGGGATAACCGAATTTTTGCCTGTCAGCAGCTCAGGACACCTGACCTTAATGGGAAAAATCATTGAAGCTGATGAGACAGCGATGCTGTCTCTGACAACCTGGCTCCACCTGGGGACGCTGATTGCTGTCTTTGTCGTGATGCGCCGTGAAATTGTCGACATTCTGAAGAATCTCAAAGGGTTGACAGTCCGTCTGATCATCCTGGCGACAATCCCGGCTGTTTTGATGGCTCTGCTGCTCGGTGACTGGCTGGATTCGCTGTTTGGCGGCGGATTCCTCGGGGTATCCTTTCTGTTGACCGGGATCGCCCTGCTTGTCGCCGCACTGATGCTGAGCCGACAGCGCAAGACGCGCCCGATCGGCTATCGTGAAGCACTGAGCGCCGGTCTCGGCCAGGCGATCGCGATCCTGCCCGGTGTATCCCG
>JAAYBY010000081.1 GCA_012729935.1 Clostridiaceae bacterium
AGCCTGTCGCCGGCCGTGACCACTTTTCCGATAATCAGAGTCAGGGTTTGCTGGCTGACATTGATGATGTCAATCAGCTAGACCGGCTTTTTAATCCAAATCCCGATCATCGGATCATTCCCGACTTTAGACAGTTTTCCGACCGTTATCCGCATCACGCACGTATCTTTGCGCCGCTCTGGATGCCGGCTTTCTATAATTGCTGTATGGATTTTGGCATGGAAAATGCTCTCTGCTATTTAATGACACAACCGGAACTGATTCAATCGTATGTTGAGAAGCATTCAGAATGCACCCTGTCGGTTCTAAAACACGCACTTGAACAGGGAGCTGCCAAGTATTGTGACTTCTACTGGATTGGTGACGACTTCGCCTCGGAGACAACACTTCTGATGCATCCGGATATCTGGAGACAGATTTTCAAACCATCGATTTCAAAGCAGGTGAAACTGGCTCGCGAGGCAGGTCTAATGGTTTTATTCCATTCTTGCGGCGCTGTATCAGATGTTTATGAAGACTTTATCGAAATGGGAATTCAGGCACACTGTGGTGTTCAGACCAGTGCGTATAACATGTCGATCGAACAGCTTGCCAGCGGCTATGGTGGTCGATTTGTGGTTTACGGTGGTGTTGATGCCCAGACAACTTTGATTCAGGAGCAGCCTGCCGGCGTGATGGATGCGGTTCAACGGAACATGCTCGCTTTTGAACCCTACGGCGGTTATGTCGTTTCGAATGCCCATCACACACTAAGCGATCTCCCAGGAGAAAACCTGGTTGCGATGGCAAAGGGCACCGGACGCATTTAATAAATATCCTGTCAGAATGTTTGCCATAAATAAGATGTTGTTTTTAAATTAGGTATGCTCTTCGTTGACAGGTTTTTAACGGTGGAATATACTTGTGATAAGGTTAACGCAAGTTGAGATCAAATCCTATTAACACTTGTTTTTGATTTGATTGACACGCTGAGGAGTCCGCCTGTGACGAAGATTACGATTCATGATGTCGCTAGAGAAGCCAGTGTTTCGATTGGAACAGTCTATCGCGCAGTCAATAACTCCGGACGCATCAGCGAAAAAACCCGTCAGCGTGTTTTGGACACGGTTTCACGCCTGGGCTATAAGCCGAATACAGTCGCTCGCGGTCTTGCTCTGAGAACCAAATTCACGATCGCTGTTTTTTTACCGCAACAACCGGATTTTTTCTGGCATGACATTATTCGTGGTGTTAATCAAGCCGCATCAGAACTGTCTGAATACGGAGTCCGTCTGCTGACTGTTTACCATTCAGATCGCTCTGATCCATCCCGTTCATCTCTGGAGATCCTGAAAAGCGAAACTGTTGATGCGATCGTACTGGCTATTGTCAGCCTCGCTGATGGTCGTGAACTATTGAAATTCGCGTCGGATCATGCTATACCGGTTGCTGTTGTCAATGAAGATACAGCCACCCGTGACCGGCTCTTCTTTTACGGTCCGGATAATCACCTGGCCGGCCGGATGGCGGCTGAACTGATGATGAAATTCTGTTTGCCAAACAGCCAATGCTGCATCATTTCAACACCCGGGACATATGGAGAAAGCACCTTGTCGTATCGACATGATGGGTTTCTTGATTACTTCAGCAAACAAAATCATTCGATGACGATTTTGGAACCGTTCACCTGTTCGATTGAAGAATCTCCGAAACTGGTCCAACAGCTTTTAGCTCAGAGGCCTGAAATCGACGGATTCTATTTTGATCAGTCGTCGACATTGATCCGCTGCGCCGCGCTTTTTGCGAACTGTGATCACCATCCGGTCGTTATCGGTCATGAGTTTTGCAGCGATCTCGAACCGTTTTTGCTTGATGGTTCAATCTCAGCCCTGTTGGTTCAGGACAAAGTCTGCCAGGGCTATGAACCGGTTAAACTGATTTATCAATACCTGATGCTGGGTGAATCACCTGCTCAGACTCAGCTGTTTTCAAACATACATATCATGATTCAATCCAACATGGCATATCTGAAGACAACAAACAGACAGTCTGGTTGCCTGACTGTCACGCAACCATCTGCACCGGTCAGGCAATCGTCTGATCAGGCTGCACAGCAATAAAGG
>JAAYBY010000082.1 GCA_012729935.1 Clostridiaceae bacterium
CCGGACTGTCTGAAGTCCATCCGTGTCGAATCGGTCATGTTTGCCCTATCACCGGTCAACATTGCGTACAGAAGTCCGGATGATTCAGGCGGAAGACATTGATTGAGCGAAAAACGCATCCGCTGACGCAGTCGATCAAGCCAGGTCAGCATCATCGGGTATTGACCGGTGCTCAGAATCTGAACATCCCCGCCATTCACGAGTGAAGCCTCAAAGCCGATCCCCTGGTTTTTCAGCCATCGCTTCTGATTGAATCCACCGGGACTCCGTGCGCCATCCGACCGGGACAGATTGACGGTGGCTTCCATGACGTCACCCGGTCTCAACTGTTCACGGCAAAAAAGCTGGATTCGCAGTCGCTGTCCCTCGACCGATCGGGTCGATAACACCACCTGGTTGCCCCAATTGCCTGTCCGGACAGATTGAACAGATCCTGTAATCTGAACAGGTCCGGCTGGCACAGCCACGGTTTCGATTGGAATGAATATGAAAAAACTTCTGATCAGGCTCACGCTGAATAGGATCAGACAGACCATCCAGGTACTGTTTCGCTGTAAAAAAAGACAGCAGACAAGCGTGCCGATTAGAAGGCAGACACCGGTCACGAGCCAGTATCGCGCTGTTGCCACGCCAAGATAAGTGCCGATCGCCGCAGCCGCCGCCCAGAACGGCATCGGCTGCAAATGGCAGCGACGATTGATTTGTTCGATCCGTGAATAAGTCAAGCACCTGTCCACCCTTCCTTTCTGTCAGTTTATACTGATTGGGGTGACAGAAGGATGGTGCTCAGGCGACAGAACCTGTCAAATCGGGACCATCAAAGATCGTTAAAATGATCGACTGCAGCTTCGATAACCGAACGCAGCTCTTCAGTTCCGGCACCAGTCTGGGCAGAGAAAAGAATCAGTTCGTTTTCATCAGCCAGATCAAAATAGCGAGCAAAGTCCCGATGGTGCCGGATAGCTGCCGACCGGCTCAGTTTATCTGATTTGGTCAGAACGATCCGCCAGTCACAACCCGACTCTTCCAGCCAGTTCAGCATCTGCAGATCTTGTGCCGTCGGCTCGATGCGGATATCCAGAAGCAGTAAGAGCAGCGCAATCGGGCGATTCTCCTGCAGGTACGTTTCGGTCCGTTTGGAAAACAGTTCCTGTACCGTTCGCGATACGCGTGCATAGCCATAACCTGGTAAATCCACCAGATAACAGCTTTCACCGACTTTGAAAAACAAAACCTGTCGCGTTTTTCCGGGAGCCTGGCTGATACGGGCCAGCTTACGCTGATCAGTCAGCCGGTTGATTAAAGAAGACTTACCGACGTTAGAACGTCCTGCTATTATGATCTCTGGAAGCCCGTCTGTCGGGTACTGGCTGGCATCAACAGCGACGCCGGAAAAGGTTGCCTGTCTGAAGGGTATAGCCATGATTCTTCCTTTCTTTGGTTGGACCGAACAAAGGATGACACCGGTTTGACCGGTCTTTCGTCTCTTTTCAGCTGTTCAGCCTGTTTCTTATTATCAGCTGATCGTTTATAATGGATGTACCCGCATGACGGGTAATTGTGGACGGGAGGAAATCAGCTGATGTCTGCACCGCGTCATATCGACGACAAACACTATTATATCTATAACCAGTACGGTGACAATCCCATGCAGCCAGTCGGACCGATCGGCATCATCGCCCACAATCAGGCAAGCGACCTGTCTGACGCGATTAACTTCTTTCTGCGCAACCGCCGCTCCGAGTATCTCAGCCGCCATTCCGAGCTGGCGACAAATCCAGGATTCATGCGATATGACTACAGGATTTCGGTATCTACACCGCGTTTTTCCTCAGGTGAAGGCAAAGCGATGATCAGCCAGTCTGTTCGCGGTCATGATCTGTTCATCATCACCGATGTACTCAATTACGCCAGCACATACGAGCGGTTCAGCCAGACGGTCACCATGGGACCCGACGATCATTATCAGGATCTGTTGCGGATCATCCTCGCCGTATCCGGCAAAGCGCGCAGGATCAATGTCATACTACCCTATCTATACGAAGGCCGTCAGTACCGGCGCACCAACCGCGAATCACTCGACTGCGCCGCAGCGTTGAGGCATCTGTTTGATCTGGGAATCGACAATCTGATCACATTTGACGCCCATGACGGCAGAATTGTCAATTCTGTCCCCACCCGCGGCATGGAAAACATCTCGACCACGTATCAAATCATCGAGTCGCTCCTGAAGACCATTCCGGATCTGCGTCTGGATCGCGATCACGCCATGGTTGTCAGTCCCGATGAAACAGCCATATCGCGATCGGTCTACTTTTCTTCCATGCTCGGTGTTCCGCTCGGTATTTTTTATCGCAAGCGTGATTACCAGCGGATGGTTGACGGCAACCATCCGGTCGTCGGACAACAGTTTCTCGGTGATGACGTCAGAGGGCGCGATGTTCTGGTCATCGATGATATGATTGTCACCGGCGCTTCGATGCTCCGTGTCGCCTATGACCTTAAGGCACGAGGGGCCAGCCGTGTGTTCTGTGCAGTCAGCTTCGCCCAGTTTACCAGTGGTCTGTCGACCATGAACCAGGCTTATGCTGAAGGTGTGATCGACCGCATATTCGCAACCAACCTGATATACCGGTCGCCTGAGCTGCTGAACGCACCCTGGTTTGTTGAGGTGAACATGTCGCGGTTCATGGCGCTGCTCATCGACGCGATCAACCACGATACATCGTTGTCCCGTCTCATGACACCCACAGATAAAATTCAGAAACTTGTCTCATTTTATAAATCAAGGCACCGCTAACGATACTCAACGAACACATAAGGAGGCTGACATGTTGCAAACGGGTCAGACAGACGACAAAACCTACTATATTTATAACCAGTACGGTGACAATCCCATGCCGCCACTGGGTCCGATCGGGATCATCCCGCTTATCGGCAGTGCGCCATTCACCGGACGGGTCAATGATTATCTGCTACAGAGACGGACCGAATACCTGAAGCAGTCGACAGAAGTCGCGGACGTTTATCCCGGTTTTATCCGCCAGGACTACCGCGTTGATGTGGATAACATCCGCTTTTCCTCAGGTGAAGGCAAGGCTGTAATCAACGCAACAACCCGCGGCCATGACATCTTCATCATCTCAGATGTCGTCAACCATGCCTGCACCTACCCCATGTACGGTTATGAAAACCACATGAGCCCTGATGATCACTACCAGGATCTGAAACGCGTGATTCTGGCGATCAGCGGCAAGGCACGACGCATTAATGTCATCATGCCCTTCCTCTACGAAAGCCGCCAGCACAAGCGAAATGCCCGTGAATCGCTGGACTGCGCCCACATGCTGGAAGAACTCTACAGCCTGGGTGTGGTAAACATTATCACCTTTGACACCCACGACGAACGCGTTTCCAACGCGATCCCGCTGAGCGGTTTTGAAAACATCCCGGCGGCCTACCAGATTTTGAAAGCGTTGATCCGCACGGCACCCGACCTGAAAATCAATACCGGCGGACTGATGATCGTCAGCCCGGATGAGGGCGGCATTCCGCGCGCGATGTATTACGCCTCCATGCTTGGCGCCCCGCTCGGCACCTTCTACAAGCGGCGTGATTACACAACGGTGATCAGTGGCCGCAATCCGATTATCGCCCACGAATTCCTCGGGGATTCCGTCGAAGGTCTCGACATCCTGATCGTCGACGATATGATTTCTTCCGGCGAATCGATGCTCGATCTGGCAGCTGAATTGAAAAAGCGCAAAGC
>JAAYBY010000083.1 GCA_012729935.1 Clostridiaceae bacterium
AAACTGCCATGAGCGTATGTGCAATATACATGATTAAATATTGCACCTTCTGTTCGATCTTCTCCATTATTACCACACCCGTGTGTTACAGTCGCCAAAGGCTGGACATCAGGACCAAGAAACGTCCGGCCGGAATGGTTTTCAAATCCAACCAGAACCGGATCAAGCTGGTGCTCAGCTAGATAGTCACTGTGACAGACCAGATTCCCGATCAGGCGTTGTGGTTTGGCAACGGTATAGAAGTCAAGCGCTCCAATCCCCGGCACACGATGTCCATCTTGTGTTTCGTAGTACTGGCCCATCATTTGAAAACCGCCGCATATGCATAAAAAGATCAGTCCGTCAGCAACCGCTTCCCGTATGGCGTCACCTTTCTTCTGGACGAGATCTTCATGCAATAGATTCTGCTCGTGATCCTGACCACCGCCGATGAACACAATATCGTAGCTGCCAGCCTGAAAATCGTCCCCGATGCTGACTGGCAGAATATCACAATCAATTTCCCGCCATTGGCAGCGGCGCTGAATCGCCAGCAGATTCCCTCGATCGCCGTATAAATTCAGCAAATCCGGGTAAAGATGTGCAATCGTCAATTTCATGATTCTTTCCCCCTCATCGCCAGATATCGCGCAGCTGATACCGCTTAGCCAGATCTGCCCGCAAGGACAACATCGCTGTATAATTCGGCAGGATATACAGGCAGTGATCATCAGGACAGCGTTCGATCAACTGGTCAAACAGACGCAAATGATCCATATCGATCAGCAGATCCGATCGCTCTTTTCCCGCATAATAGAGGCGCAAGGCCAAATCAGCACACCGCTCTCCGGAGACACCGATTATGCCGTCCGGTAAATGATCTTCCATGTGGACATCCCAAATCCAGGAGACGTCACGACCGTCCGGATCCTGGGCATTGAGCATCGTCATAAACGCACCGACGTCCGTCGCCTGGTGTACAAAATCAAGCGCCCGCTCGAGCCCGACAGGATTTTTGACCAGAATCAGACAAATCTCTTTACTTCCGATGGAGAATCGTTCCATGCGTCCGAATGCAGCTTCGGTCAGTTCGAGTGCCCGGGCGGATGACTGTATCGGCAAACCAGCTGTTACAGCTGCCAGCAAGGCAGCCGATGCATTGTACGCATTGTGCAATCCCGGTACAGTCATTTTTGCCTGAACGGTCTCCTGATTCATATTAAACGCCAGAATCTGTAATCGTTCAGTAGCCGAAATCTGAGAAAATGTCAGATCAGGATCGGGTCGTCTGAACCCGCACTTCGGACAGTGGAACAAACCGAGATGACCATATACCAATGCGTCATACATGTACCGTGTACCGCAGAAAAGACAGAACGGTGACTCAATAACGGTATCAGGATCTGGTTCTTCCAGATTCCCAGTCGCTACGCCAAAATAGACAGTCGGGTCGGATCGTTCTCTTCCCAGAGAAGCACAGAGCGAATCGTCAGCACATAGTACGGCCTTCGTCTGACTCTCCGTCAGACCTTTTGCTATCAGGTCACGCGTATGCTGCAGTTCACCAAAGCGATCAAGCTGATCACGGAAGAAGTTGGTTGCGATGCAAATCTCAGGATTCAGCCGTTCAGCCAGTTTCCCGAAAAAGGCTTCGTCAATTTCAAAGACCAGAGCGGTTTTCTGGTTGTTTTCATCAGAAGCGGCAGCAGCCCTCAGGATGGGTAGATGTTCCAGCAGTTTGGTCGTCAGACCGGAATCGAGATTCGCACCGGAAGG
>JAAYBY010000084.1 GCA_012729935.1 Clostridiaceae bacterium
GTTTCGGACGAACTTTGCATAACCGCTATGACTGTTATTCTGATGGCGTTTGCTACAGTATTTCGGATGATAACGGAACAACCTGGCGCCAGATGTCTGTCTTAAAGCCTGATGGCTTTGTCAAAGGGACAGCAGTGCGGGGAAATATCGTTGAAATGTCGGATGGTTCATTGTTGCTCCCGTTCTATGGAGCGAAGCATCTGAATGAACTATCACGCGTCGGACTGATGAAGTCGGATGACAGAGGAGAAAGCTGGTACACGTTTTCTGAAATGGGCTTCGATCCAACAGGTGAGAAGAACTATCTTGAGCCCAATTTGTATCGCACAGAGAGCGGACGCCTGATTGGGTTGTTCCGCACGCAAAGTGATTTTCTGATTCCCGGTGTTGATTTCGAAAAAACCTATCTGAATCTGCATATTGCGGTTTCTGAAGATGACGGCCGGACTTTTGCGCCTGTTGAAGAAATCGACGGATTGTGGGGATCGAGTCCGTTTCACGCCCTGAGGCTGAACAGCGGCAAAGTCCTCGTGACCTACGGGTACAGAAGACAACCGTTTGGCATTCGCGCTAAATTGTGCGACGCGGAGTTATCTGACCTGGCAACAGCTGAGGAACTCATTCTCCGGGATGATGCGCCAAACGGTGATTTGGGATATCCACATTCACTCCAGCTGGCCGATGGCACAATTCTTGTCTCCTATTATATATCTGGAGATGATGGTATTCGCAAAATTGAAACAACGATTTTAACTGAAAATTGATTGTTGCTTGAAGTAATGAGTGATTAAAAGAAGAAGAGGTGGGCAGCCACCTCTTCTTTGTCTTTGTCTTAGAACGTTTAAGAACTAGCGGACGTCACGTTCGTAGTAGCACCAGACAGCAGCATATGCCACCTGGTAGACCTCCATTTTGCTGAATGAGCCACCCGACGCGACATTTCTTTCATAAGCTTCGGGCGTGGCAAAAGCGATGACATAAGAAGGAAGGTTTCGCTTATTGTGGTAATAGGCATCCACAGCTGCCTGATAAACAACATTACTATACGTTTCCGGGATGCCGGCGGCGGCTTTAGAATACGTGTAAAACGCATTACTACGGCTCAGGACTCCGGTCACTGTATTGGGGAAAGCCGGATGTGCGACATGATTCATGATCACTGAGGCAACTGATAAGTAACTGTCATATCCGGACGGCTGATGTCCCTCCAGAGAAATAACACGCGCAAAGAGTTCAAACTCCTCTGTCTTTTCGACCACCGGTTCTTCAGGTGTTTCTCCGCCCTGATCATCCGCGTCAGACGAATCCGTGGACTCAGTCTCTGCTGGTGCGGGAGCTGATGCAGGCTCCGTCTTTTGCTCTGATGGCGGTGGAGGAACTGCCGTTGGTGCCGGTGTCGGAGATGGCTTTGGTTTATAGATGACTTCCGTACTGATTAGATCAGTCAATATATAGCCGATCTCATTATCTTCGGTTATAACCTGGGACCAATACTCGCCGTAACCGGACCGTGAAAGCGAGTCGCCCATGCTAAGCTGATCAACGATGGGAACATCTGTGCGCGGCTCTTCACGTATATTGGCATTGAAAACACGGATATAGACGGTTGTTTGATCAGATGCAAACGATGTAACAGGTACACGCTCCTGGAAGATTCCGTTTGCATCCGTTTCAGCAGGCTGAACGGTCGGTTCAGGATCGGATTTTGATCCGCTAACAGGTTCAGGCGCCGGTGATATTGGTTTATCAGGAGTGTCAGATTCTGCCGTTTCAAGGTTGGTTGCAGCAGCCGCACGTTCGCTTGACGCAATCTGTCCCGGGATGGACGCACCGGTTTGTGCTTGTTCGGTCGTACTTACTCCAGTTTCAGTTTGCTCAGCTGCCAATGGGTAGACAGGAATTAAATCCTGTGTCAGCCAGATGACCAGAGTTGTTATGATCAGCATGATTGTCACCGCAGATAAAATGCGATGTTGTTTGATCATGTCCATCAATAAAATCCTCGTCGGCTAAACAGGTAGCGTGCCAAACGACCCTTTCTGAGTTATATTGTATCTGTACAGTACCTTTCCTGTCAAAATTTCAATTTAACAGCTTCTGTTAGCAGGTGACAGGAATGATAATTTTTGATTCACCAATCAACGAATTCGATTGGCATGTTTTGCTCAGGCAGTGGAAAAAGCGTAGCAGATGTTACGACGTTTCAATAGGCGTAAACAGATAATGATCACGTGATATCTTAATATTACAAAAGGGGGTTCGTATGTGATGGAAGAGAAATTTTTGAAACTGAGACGATTTAACTTGATTATGGGTGGTTTTCACCTGATTCAGGGGATTATCATGATCTTTCTGGCAACAAGCGTTATTCAAAAGATAGCTGAATTCCAGCCGACAATCGTTCAATTCTACCTGCGGTTCAACCCGGAGACGAAATCACTTGAAGCGGCTGCCAAAAACCTGTTTGAATTACCCTTTGGGATTATGGTGGCTTCGTTCCTCTTGATTTCAGCGCTTGCACATGCTCTGATCGTCATCAACAGTGAACGATATGTTTCAGATCTGAAAAAGGGCGTCAATCGCTTTCGCTGGTTCGAATATGCATTCAGTTCATCGATAATGATTGTGCTGATCGCGACTCTATTCGGTATCTACGATATTGCGTCACTGATTCTGATTTTTATCGTCAATGCCGCGATGAACGGATTTGGTCTCGGGATGGAACTGATGAATGCCGGTACAGAAAAAACGAAAGTCCAATGGGGGCCTTTTGTCTGGGGATCTGTGGCAGGTATTGCTCCCTGGATCGCGATTCTTCTGTACATGTTTGGCAATGGCAATTTCGATCAAGTGCCCTGGTTTGTCTGGGCAATTGTCGGAACGTA
>JAAYBY010000085.1 GCA_012729935.1 Clostridiaceae bacterium
ATCAAACCGTTCAAACCCAAAGCATCAGGCGATTGATAAGAACAGACTACCCTTGGTAAAGCCGGTGTCAGATTCATTGTGCCTAATCCGTCAGTCTTTGTTCACTGTGCGCGGAATTCTTTTTCTGATCGTCGTTTCATTTTCCTCATTCTACCTGCTTGAAGCACAGTCTCATCTTCCATGGCAGATTCCCTTTGGCATTCAGCTGTTTAACGCGTGTTTCTTTTTCATACTGTTGTCTCTTTTCTTGTCTATAACCCGCAACAGCATCGCAGCGTCGATTCTGATCAGCCTTGTGTCATTTGCCATCGGCTACGCCAATCAGGCTGTATTGCTTTTCCGCGATAATCCGATTTTCCCCTGGGATCTCCTGTCTGTCAGAACAGCCATCTCTGTCAGTGATAACTACGTGTGGCCGCAGCCAAAGAACATCTGGCTGACAATCTTGCTTTTAATACTCTCATTAACACTCGCCTGGCTGACCCGGATCCGGATTCCCAAAGGGGCGCCTCGTCGAATGCTGGCTGCAATCAGCATTCTGTTGGTCCTTGTTTATGGTTCACTGCTGCAAAGCCATGTATTCACCGGTTTTTTCAACTTCAATGAAACCTTGTTTACGCAAAAGAATCTGTACCGGCAAAACGGTTTTATTCCCGGTTTCCTGATCAACTTACGATACATTCGCGTCGATGAACCTGAAGACTATGATCTGAACCAGGTTGAAAATTTGTCTGAACAGATCGATGAAGAGATTGTATCCGAAGAACTTGAGAATTTAGCACCGCAGAGTGAAAAACCCAACATTCTCGTTGTAATGAACGAAGCATTTTCAGATTTGTCCGTCATTTCACCTTTTGAAACAAATCTCGAAACCATGCCTTTTTTCCGTTCTCTGACTGAGAATACCATCCGCGGCAATCTGTACGTATCAGTTGTTGGCGGAAATACGGCGACAACCGAATTTGAATTTCTAACGGGCGATTCGATGGCCTTTCTGCCGCATGGCAGCGTTGCCTATCAGCAGTTTATCCAGACCCGACATCCCAGTTTACCGGCAACCCTTAAGGCAGAAGGCTATCGAACCATAGCCATGCATCCTTATGGTGAAGCAGGCTGGAACCGAAACAAAGTCTATCCACTGATGGGATTTGAAGAAATGGTGTTTATCGATGATTTTGAGTACCGTTCCTACATCCGCCAATACATCAGCGACCGGTCTGTTTACCAGCAGATGATCGAGCGCTTTGAAGAGAAGCAACCTGATGACCGTCTGTTCTGCTTTGCAGTAACCATGCAAAACCATGGTGGTTACGATGCAATCCACGATAATTTCCAGCCGACTGTCGCAATCGAAAACGAGAATGATCGTCTGGATTTTACACCAACCGAACATTATCTGTCGCTCATCAGGGAAAGTGATCAGGCGTTTTCCTCGCTGATTCAGTATTTCTCCAACATCGATGAAAAGACAATCATTCTCTTTTTTGGTGACCATCAGCCGCACGATTATGCGATTGAACCGCTGCTTGAAGAAAACGGTTTTGGATATAGTAAGGAAGAGATGGCGCAGAATCGTACCATCGTACCCTTTTGCATCTGGGCAAATTATCCGATTAAGGCACAGCAGGACGTGCAGATCAGCCCTAATTTCTTGTCATCATTGTTGTTGGAAACAGCCGGGATGCCGCAAAGTCCTTATGGCTATTTCCTATCTGAGGTGTATGAAACAATTCCGGTTATGACCGCAAATTTCTATGTAGATGCAGACGGCCGTCACCTGTATGACGAAGCACCCGAATACCATCAGGCGTTGTTTCACCAGTACGAAATGCTCCAGTACAACCACCTGATTGATATCAATCAAAGGCTTAACAGCTTGTTCCAGCCTGTCTATCAACGTAATTAACCTGGACG
>JAAYBY010000008.1 GCA_012729935.1 Clostridiaceae bacterium
CAGGAACTGGTCGACAAGGGCTCCATCAGTCTGGACGAATCCATTCATCATCCACGGCGGAATGTTCTGACACGTGCATTAGGGTTACCCGATTATCTCCAGCCGGATGTCACAGTTCATTCGCTGTGTGCAGGTGACCGGCTGCTTTTGTGCAGCGATGGTCTGCATGGTATGCTGTCAGATGAACAAATAGGCGAATGCCTCAGCCAGAGCCTGTCGGCTCCCGATATGGCCGGAGCATTCATTGAGCGCGCGATTGCGCTTGGCGGAGAAGATAACATCACAGTTCTGCTTGCCTTTGCATGACGGAACCTTATCTGGAGGACCAATCATGAAATCAGAGAAGCATCAGGTACCTGAAGGTCGAATTCTAAACGACCGCTATGGCCTGATTCGCAGCATCGGTCAAGGCGGAATGGCCGAAGTCTATCTTGCGGAGGATCATGAGAACAACAACCGTCAGGTTGCTGTCAAAATTCTACGCGATGATTTATCACATGATCAGGAGTTCGTCAAACGGTTTGCCACGGAGGCTCGTGCTGCGTCAAGTCTTGATCATCCGAACATCGTCAAAGTGCTTGATTATGGTCAGGATGATCAGATCCGCTACATCGTTCAGGAATATGTCGAGGGTCAGACGCTGAAAGAACTGATCGAAACCGAAGGCCCGCTGAACTGGCAGATCGCAGTCCCGCTCGCCATCCAGATTGGTCTGGCTCTTGAACACGCCCACCGGCGCGGTATTGTCCATCGTGACATCAAACCGCATAATATCCTGATCACGGCAGACAGAATTGCCAAGGTGACGGATTTTGGCATTGCACGTGCGGCTAACAGCAGTACAATCACCCTGACCAGCGGCGTCACGTTCGGTTCGGTTCATTACTTTTCGCCGGAGCAGGCACGCGGCAGCCTGGTCGCGGAAAAATCAGACATTTACTCTCTGGGCATTATGCTGTATGAGATGGTGACCGGACAGGTTCCCTTTGACGGCGAGACGTCAGTCGCCATCGCCATCAAACACCTGCAGGAAATGCCGCAGCTCCCATCAGCCGTTCGCCCGGACATTCCGGAGAATCTGGATAACATCATCGTCAAATGCATTCAGAAATCGCCGGATAACCGCTATCAGGACGCGCGGGCGCTGGTCGATGAGCTGGATGCGTTTATGGTGGACCCCCAGGGTATTTACGGTGTCCTCGCCGGTGCAGGTACCAGCCAGGGGAGCACTACAGCGATCGGGTTGAAACGTCCCGATCCCAACTACGGTAAATTACAGGATATCGAATACGCAATCGTCAGCCGCCGCCGATCACGAAATCGCGACATCGCCATTGTGATCAGCATCGTCCTGATTTCCCTGGTATTTCTCGGTGCGATCGGCAGCTGGGCATGGGATCGAATCAAGGACAACTTTGAACAGACGCCGTCTGAAACCATCTTTGAGGTCGGTGACTACCAGGGGATGGATCTTGATGAAGTGCTGACGATTTTGTCTGATGCTGATATTGAATATCAGCTTGAATACCGCGAGGATACGATCGCAGAAGGCATCATTATCGACCAGTATCCGGCGCCGGGTATCCGCATCAAGCCGGGTGGTACATCGATGATTCTCTACGTCAGCGGTGGACAGAATCTGATTACAATTCCAGATTACACCAATGAGACGCAGACACTGGCACAAACAGAACTGGAGCAGACCTACGGATTCAAAGTAACGGTTCGTTATGAATATTCAGATTTCGCCAAGGGACATGTCATCAAAACGGTTCCATCTGCAAACACCAGTGCTCCGAGGGGCAGCGATATTATTCTCTTTGTCAGCGAAGGTCTCCCGACGGTCGATGTGCCTGATTTTGTTGGCAGACCCTTTATCGAAGTGCGGGATGAGCTGATCAATCTCGGTTTGATCATGGGTCCCCTGACCAACCTATCCGTCAATCTCGAGACAGGTGAACCGGTTGAAGTACCTGAAAACCAGCGCGTCATCATCGCCCAAAACCCGAAGGCCGGAGAGACAGCGAGGCCTCAGCAGGTCATTTCCTTTACCTACGGAACTGCACAGGATTACGAATACTTTTTGAATCCGACTCCGACGCCGATTCCGATTGTGATCATGCCTGACTTTGTTGGCGGTCGTTATCTGGATGCACTGGCGACGCTTGTTGAACTGGATCTGGTTCTCGGTCCGGCGACCAGCATTGCGGTTGATCCGGAAACCGGTGAACCAGTTGAAATTAAAGAAGAACAACGGGTGATCATCCGCCAGGATCCGGAACCCGGACTGGAGATTGATGCGCAGTCGAGTGTTTCCTTCGTTTATGGCACACAGAAGGATTATCAGCAGTACCTCAACCCGACGCCGACACCTGAGCCGACCCCGACAGAAGCACCACCACCGCCA
>JAAYBY010000086.1 GCA_012729935.1 Clostridiaceae bacterium
AGTAATCGATCCAGATAGGCTTTTTGATAGGGAAACGCGTCAATGTGAACAAAATAAGTTGCCAAGGACGCGATATGTGGCGAATGCAAAGATATTTTTCGTGCGCCTGATTTCCAGCGGCTGATCAGCGAGGCGTCAACATGAATATCTCTTGCCAGCGCGCTGTTGCTGATTTTAAAAACGTGCATCAACATGGTCAGCTTTTGATTGAACTCCATAAGTACCCCTGAAATGAGCGAATTTGTCACAGTATGGCATGAAATGACATTAGATGTCAAGAAAAAACAGGGCTGGATGAAGCTGTTATTCATGTGGTGAAAAAGAAGAAATGCTGCAACATCAAGTCAAAAAAGAAGAAATAATGGCTGTTTCACTAAAAAAAGCGGATTAGCTTGGTGGTGTGCTTGAGAAAGATGAAAAAACCTGATATGATTGGGCTGTTCAACCCTAACCATTCATGCTTGAAAGCTTTCTGACTGATCTGAAAGTTGCAAAAGGAGATCCTATACAGTGGAAGACGACAGTAGTATACGTACTTTGCTTACGATTGTAACACAATCGGATATGTCTGATGTACCTCTCATTGTCAATTTACTGATCCTATTCATTTTGATTCTGATCAATGCTTTTTTTTCAGCGACTGAAATTGCTGTTATTACGCTGAACGACAACAAAGTACGCAAAGATGCGGAAGAAGGCAATCAGATCGCCGGTAAGCTTCTCAGGCTGATCGAAGAGCCGGGCAGTTTTCTGGCTACCATCCAGGTCGGTGTGACACTGGCTGGATTTTTGTCCTCGGCGTTTGCTGCTGACATTTTCGCCGATCGTCTTTATCAGGCGATTAATGTCGATCTGCCGATTGTCAAAACAGCCAGCGTCATTGTCATAACGATCATTCTGGCTTATTTTTCTTTGGTTTTCGGAGAGCTTGTTCCAAAACGAATTGCACAACATAATCCCGAAAAACTGGCCAATGCGGTGGCAGGAATTATCACGATGCTCCGAAAAGTCATGAAACCGTTTGTGTTTCTGCTCAACGGATCGACTAATCTTGTCTTGCGCCTGCTGCACATCGATCCGACTGTTACCAGCAGAATCGTGACCGAAGAAGAAATCAGAATGATGATTGATGTCGGACGGGAAGCCGGAAACATTCACGAAGAAGAGAAAGAGATGATCAACAAGATTTTCGAATTCAATGATAAGGAAGTCTCGGAGATCATGACGCATCGAACCGGTATCGTATCGCTTGATGTAGAAGCTGACTATGATGAAGTACTTGAGTTGGCTGTTCATGAAAAATACACCCGTATCCCGGTTTACGAAGATAACGTCGATAATATCATAGGCGTCCTGCATATCAAGGATCTGTTGTATCATGCGGCTGAAGGCTTCGACGGGCCCTTCTCCCTGCGTCAGATGATCCGACCGCCTGTTTTTGTTCCGGAATCAAAAAACATCGATGAACTCTTTCGTGATATGCAGCGCGATCATACTCAGATGGCGATTGCAATCGATGAGTACGGCGGCACGGCTGGTATTGTAACGATTGAAGATCTACTAGAGGAAATTGTCGGAAATATTCAGGACGAGTATGACGAAGAAGAATTGGAAATCGAGCGAAAAGATGACCAGCACTGGATCGTATCTGGTCAGGCTGATCTGGACGAAGTTGGTACAGCCATCAATGTCGAATTCCCGGATGATGATTTTGAGACACTGGGCGGCCTTGTGATTAATCTGTTAGGACGGATTCCGGAGGAAAACGAGTTGCCTGAAGTAAGCTGGGAGGATATCCATTTCAAAGTTTTGGCGATGGATGAAAAACGAATTGCCAAAGTTGAAATTCAACGGATCTCTCAGGTTGATCCGGAAGAAACTGAAGAATCATAAGCAATGACGATATTTTTTTGAACACAGACAAGCAACCGGAAGGACATTTTGAGATGGCCCGATACGGATATTTACTGGTTGATGAACATGATTCAGATATAAGCCGGCAGGCCATGCAGCTGGATACCATTGGTTCATTCAAGCGGATTTTTGTTGATCGTCATATACGGACAGCACGCCGCCGTGAGCAGCGGAGGCGGCTGCTGCAGATCCTCAGTACAGGGGATGTTCTTTATGCAGCGTCGGCAGACCGTTTTGCCAGCAATCTTGCAGATTTTGTGAATTGTTATCAACTTATTGAAGAGGCTGGTGCTGATATCGTTCTGCTCGAAGAGCAGCTGGACAGCAGGAGTCAGAACGGGAAATTAACAATCCGAGCTTTAAAATCCTTTGCCAACCTGAATTTTAATGACCAGTCAGCCAAAAAGAAAGCCGGTATCAAACGCGCAAGAGCATCAGGTCGGCGAATTGGCAGGCCTCCTGTTTCGATCCCACCCGGGTTCCGGGCGATTTGCCGTGATTGGCAGGATCACAAAATATCCACCAGGGAAGCGATGGCGCTAAGCGGCCTGAAAAGCACCAGTTTTTATAAGAAAGCTGCTGAACTTGGATTTTTACCTCCCGGCAGGCATTCAGGTGATTGACGCCATATTGATGTCACAATCACTTGATAAAATAGCTTTTCGGATTGTTGTGTGCAGCCATGAGAGACTGTATAATGAGCCGGTATGAATGAGATCATGAACCAGATAAGGAAGGAAATAGCATGAGCGATACCAAGAAGACGACAGAGCAATGGAAAGCAGAACAACAACGTGCTGAACGCAAAGCTCGACTTTCAGGCATGAAAGATAAAGACGGCGGCAAAAAACAGATCAAGAGCGATAATCCCGTACTGCGGATCATCGTTGTAGCTGTCCTTATTCTTGCCTTGATTGGCACAGGCCTTTGGGCGGCTGTACGAACAGGCCTTCCTCAGCGGCATCTCACAGCTGCCACGATTGGATCGATTGAGGTCAAACCCATCGATATCAATTATTA
>JAAYBY010000087.1 GCA_012729935.1 Clostridiaceae bacterium
CTATTGCCCAGGGCGGCAGCAATGTGTCCGGCGGACAGAGGCAGCGATTATCCATTGCCCGTGCTCTTGTCAAAAATCCTGACGTATATCTGTTCGATGACTCTTTTTCAGCACTCGACTACCGGACGGATGCCTCACTCAGACGTGCCCTGAATGATTATGCCAACGATGCAACTCGATTGATTGTCGCGCAGCGGATTGCTACGATTCGTCATGCCGAACAGATACTCGTTCTGGACGAAGGTCGTATCGTCGGTCATGGAACACATGAAGTGTTGTTGCGATCGTGCAGTGTTTATCGTGAAATCGCTGCTTCACAGTTGTCCGAGAAGGAGCTTGCATTATGATTGATTCTGAAAAAAAGATACAGCAGAATCAAAATATGCCGGACAATCAGGCAGCGCCACAAAGGCCATACCGGCGTGGTGGTGGTCCGCACGCTATCGTACCAGGAGAGAAACCCAAAAATACCTCTCAGACAACGAGAAGACTACTGCGCACCATGCGCCCCTATCGCCTTTCTATATCCGCCGCTATCGTTCTCGCTCTGGGCAGCACGGCATTTTCGATCATCGGACCGAGATTCCTCGGTCAGGCTACAACATTCATTTTCGAAGGTGCCGTGAGACGTTTCACTCAAGCTGGACAGCCAGGTATTGATTTTTCGAGTATTGCCAGGATCCTGGTTTGGCTCTTAATCGTTTTTGTTGTGAGTTCTGTTTTCAATTATTTTCAGGGATTTATCATGGCCGGTATTTCCATGAAGATCACCTATCAATTCCGAAAGAATATCGCTTCAAAGATCAGCCGTATGCCGATGCAGTTTTTTGACCGCCAGACACATGGTGAGATCCTGTCAAGGGTTACAAATGATGTCGATCTTGTCGGAAACACCTTAAGTCAGAGCCTGACACAGATCATCTCCGCTGTTGTGACAGTTCTGGGTGTGCTGGTCATGATGCTGACAATCAACTGGCTCATGACAGCCGCAGTTCTTTTGATGGTGCCCCTTTCTACCGGACTGATTGCCTTTGTCGTTAAACGATCGCAGAAATATTTCAGCAGACAGCAGAAGATTCTTGGACAACTCAACGGACACGTGGAAGAGATGTATAGTGGTCATGTCGTCATGAAGGCATTTAACGGCGAGGCGGAGTCGATAAAGACATTTAGCAAGCTCAATACCTCCCTTCATGAGACCGCCTGGAAGTCACAGTTCATGTCCGGTATGATGCACCCGATCATGAATTTTATCGGCAATATCGGTTATGTGGCAATCTGTATTCTTGGCGGCTGGCTGGTCATCAAAAAAACCATAGCCGTTGGTGATATTCAGGCATTTATTCAATATATGCGCAGTTTCACACAGCCTCTGGCCCAGATTGCCGGCACAACCAATATGCTCCAGTCAACATTGGCTGCTGCTGAACGTGTCTTCGAATTTATTGACGAACCAGAAGAAACACCTGACTCTTCTGAGTCTGTGCAAACTGATTCATTATCGGGTTCGGTCATATTCGACCATGTTCAGTTTGGTTATCTACCCGGTCAGACAGTCATTCGTAATTTTTCGGCCTCTATCAAGCCCGGGCAGAAAGTAGCAATTGTCGGCCCGACGGGTGCCGGTAAAACAACACTGGTGAAGCTGCTGATGCGGTTTTATGATGTTGACAGCGGTTCGATTAAACTTGATCAACACGATATTCGTTCATTCACCCGCTCTGACCTGCGTTCGCAGTTCGGTATGGTACTACAGGATACCTGGCTCTTTAACGGCACGATTCGGGATAATATCCGTTATGGACAACTGGATGCGTCTGATGAAGAAATTGAGCAGGCTGCGCGGGCAGCTTACGTCAATCATTTTATTCACACACTCCCTCACGGCTTTGACATGGTTCTTAATGAGGACGCCAGCAACATTTCCCAGGGTCAAAAGCAGCTGTTGACAATTGCGCGGGCTATTCTGTCCGACCCAAAGATTCTGATTTTGGATGAAGCAACCAGTTCTGTTGACACACGTACAGAAATCCTGATCCAGCAGGCCATGAACGAACTGATGAAAGGAAAAACAAGCTTTATCATTGCGCATCGACTTTCGACTATCCGAAACGCTGATTTGATTCTTGTTTTGCGTGACGGCGACATTGTTGAACAGGGTACACATGATGAACTGCTAGCTGCCGACGGCTTCTATGCCGATCTCTACAACAGCCAATTTGAGCAAAGTTCCGCTGCGGTCAACTCATGAAGCCTGTCCGCTGATCTGAACAATGGCAACACCTTTTTGTACGTCAACCCGATAATAAACCGTTTTTCCGCTGTTCCATCGCTTTAAAGCGTTCTGGACTGCCTGCTCTGCTGAAGAGGGATCAAGTGTTACCGGATGATCAAGCAAAACTTCCAGCTGCTCCGTCTGCTCGATCGGCCATGTAATGGTTGACAGGAAACGGTCGATCTTCGCTTCAAGATCAACCGCAGTAGAGGTGACCAGTCCCCGATTGCGATAATAAAAGGCACCATCAACTGGACAAGCAGGAAAAGCATCTTCATCCCACTGATTGGTCAGGCGCATCTGTTGATCAGATCTAAAAAGGTGAATATGCCGATTCGGTTCGCCGAGTCCCGCATCAGGTACAGGATCATCATGTGTGACATCTACGTGATACGCTATACCGTCCAATACGACCAGATTCCAGGCGTGGCCAACAGCATTTGATGTACCGGTTATGATTCTGACATCCAGGCCCAGTTCCTGCCCGATCAGCTGGAAAGCCTGTGCATATCCCTGACACAGGGTGACCTGATTGAGCAAGGCACTACCTGCGTGATTTGTTCCCTGATCGCCTGTTGTGTTGTATGTGATGGTCTGAATCAGCCAGTCATGCGCTAGAATCAGTTGCTCGACAGGATCACTGCTTTGTTGACGAATCTGTCCAGCCTGATTCTCGACTATCCGATTGACGTCAGCAATCATGGCCTGAAGTGCTTCCGCTGTCAGTCGATCAGTGCTGGACCAGAATGTCGGTTCAACGAATAGCGAGCTTAGTCGATCTTTGTCACCCTGTTCGACACTATATGCCAGCTCAAACGAACCGTTCAAATAAAAATAGCGGGGCGAAGCTAAATATAACTGAGTATAGATGTCAAATATTCGATCAATCGCATCATCAATCTGGCTTTCCCGGATTAAATAGGTTGTGACAACTGCATTGAGATCAATGGATCGTTCAAAGCGATCAAGACCGGCAATAAGTGTCTGCCGAATCAGTTGATCAAACGTTGTGGTTTCATTATGAAAATCAATGAGTTGCCTGCCCGCAGTGCTTGTTGAAACAGTTTCTGTTGATCGCGTGGTTTCAGTGCGGCCAGAAGATGACACAGACTCAGTTGTTTTCTTCGTGTTGTCTGACGGAATAGCCGGCCAGGTCCAGTCCGTCTCAGTCAGCTGCTGTATCAACTCAGACAGACACCCCGTCATACTGCCTAGAATGAGTGTGACACCGATACTAATCACCAATAGAGTCTTGCTAATATTTCGTTTCATTCTCGTCCAATCAATCAACTACGTCCTTAAGCTGGCCGAACGCGCTGCAATTTCCTGCAATCGTGGAAAAACTGCATCGAAAAAAGCCTGGTAGGCAGGACAAAATCGACTTATTCCAAAACTTTCATCTGATAAAATGTATCTGTCACGTCGGCAGCCATTACGACAAAGCGGGTACCAGCGACAGTTCAGGCATTCTGCCGGATGCGCGCGCGATTGTCTGATAAATTGGACCGCACGATCCGTCTCTGATAGTTCCTGAAATGATCGATCGATAATCGACCCCAGATACCAATCATCATTCACATAAAAATCACACGGAAACACACTTCCATCTGCTTCGATAACCATCTGGCAAACACAAGAACCCGATAGTCCGCACTGTTCTGGAGGAAGTCCATTGAGAACTTGAATGTAATTGTCAAAGCGTCTGATGCTGACATATCTGCCATGGGTTAGATCTTCATACCATAGATCAAACAAACGAATCATGAAAGAAGCATATCGATCTGCAGATACTGCATGCAAATCATCTTCAGCATCTTTATCAAGAGGCGGTAAGCAAGGTATAAACTGCAAATACCTGAAATCATTTGCCTTATAAAACCGATAGACTTTATCTGCATGACGTGCTAATCGATTACTAACAACCGTTAATATATTGAAATCAACTTTGAATTTTATGAATGATTCGACTGCCCGCATGGTAACATTAAATGTTCCAAGCCCGCCTGGCGTGACACGAAGTGAATCATGTATTGATTTATCACCATCAATCGATAGTCCGATTAGAAAATTATGTTTCTTAAAAAAGCTAGACCAGGTATCATCTATCAATTGACCGTTGGTTTGTAACGCATAGTGAACGGGTAGTCGATTGGTATTATGACGTTTCACTGAAAAAACAAAATTTTCAAAAAATTCAAGTCCGCGTAAAGTTGGCTCACCGCCTTGAAATGCAAACGACAAAGATCCTTTTGCTTCCTGCAATGCTTTTTGTATGATAATATCAGAAACTTCTTCTTTCATAAATCCATACGAAGATACTGATCTGTCTTCGCTCAAAGAATGGTAGAAGCAGTATTTGCATCTTAATTGGCACAAACTTGAAGCCGGTTTTATTAAAACATTCAAGGGTGACATTAAGTATTCCTTTCTATTTTTGTTTTTTCTATTCTGAGATTATCCCATAAAACGGATAAAATTTACAGCGACTTTATTGATCCGGATCTGATAAAAACGGTTGCCTGAAACAAGGTCTATAAGTCAGAATACTCTTTTCTCTGACACTTTCCATCAGTGTCAGCTCTGAGATCATGCTGCAAGTTGCAAAATCATCTGGTTTGATTTTGGTGATTGGTTCAGCCAATCGAGTCATCCGTGCCAGCGTGATATGGGGTCGATACGATCGCTCATCGACGAAGAAACCAGCTTGTCTGAGCAAATAACGAAGATCAGCAACCAGATTGATTAATGTAACATTCTCGCTGATTCCAACCCAAAGAATGTCGCTGTTTTTACCAAAGGTACCCCAGTTCTCGAGCTGCAGACAAAATGGGCTAAACGGCTCTGCTGCTGCTTTTGCAATTTCGCGCAAGTCGGGCACACGCTGTGCATCACAATCGCCGATAAATACAAGCGTCAGGTGCAAATTTTCAGGACGGGTCCACTTTCCTCGCTGAATCGATAATCTTAATCGATTCATAAGCTTGATCAGATGATCTCGCGTATTTTTGTCCAGTTCAAGAGCAAAAAACAATCTCATCATAACGGTCATCACTCAATTCATGTTATACTGGCCTATAGTTTTTTGAAAGGATCATGCATGATGGCTCCATCAAATCATATACCATTTGATCAAACTAGTTCGTCTCTGGAAGCAATCGCTGCGATTAAAAGTCCAGATCGATTGCTGATCACTGGACCAGAACAGACACCCATTGCTTTCGGTTGCGATCAGGATTGGTATCAGTCACGCTGGCAGCGCCAGGCCGGCTGTGGTCCCTGCACTTCGGCTACCATTCTTTATTATCTTTCCGCCACCCGGAAAAGTCTGGCAGCACTCTTTCCATATCCTTCGTTTAATTATGACACAATGAACGTCTACATGCATGATATCTGGCATTTTGTAACACCGGGTCTGAGGGGGGTTAATGATGCATCTATTCTGGTGAACGGCATCTGCAAGTATGCAGCGACACTGGGAATCGAGTTAGAGGCCAGTATTTTTCCAGTTCCTGCAAAACCTGCCCCCCGCGAACCTTTTCAGGCATGGTTCGATTCGATCAAGGAAGCACTTGAGCGCGACATCCCTGTTGCTTTCCTAAATCTTTCCAGAGGCCATCTTAAGAATCTGGACAGCTGGCATTGGGTCACAGTCACAGCATTGTTTCTCAAAAACAATCAGATATTGGCTGAAATCGCCGACAGCGGCGAGCGAAAAATGATTGATATTATGAAATGGTATCAATCGTCCCGTCTGGGCGGTGCGACCGTTTATTTCTGGCCAGATTGAAATGCCCGATCAGAATGATCGGGCATCTTGCTTTCTGACAGATGCTATTCGTTTTCAGTCTGGGTTGGCTGAGGTGTCTCAGTCTGGTTAATGATCTGAGTAATCGGTGAATCTGATCCAAGTATCACTGTTTTCTGGCCTTTCAGTGATGCTTTTATCGCTTCAAGCTCTCGAACAAACAAATAGAAATCTGCTTTGTCAGAATCATTGTAAAGTTCTTTGAGAATCCGCATGTATTCTTCTTCACCCTCACCCCGGAGGCGCTGTGAAGCCGCTTGTGCTTCGCCCAGAAGGATGGCGATCTCTTTATCTGTCTCATTGCGGATTTTTGCTGCTTCGTATTCTCCTTCAGCTTTATAGGAAGCGGCCATCTGCGAGCGTTCAGATATCATTCGCGTGAAGACTGCTGTTGTGTTGTCCTCTGGCAAATCAAACCGCTTTATTTCAATCGATTGGATGGAAACGCCATACAAATCCAGGCTTTGCGAAACCAGATCTGTGATTTGGTTGTTGAGTGTTGATCGGCCTTCATCCGAATCGGTTATGATTTCGCTCTGTTCGAGCTGTCCCATTAGATTCTTGATTACACTGTAGGTGCTGGCATCGATTCGCTTCTGCATTTCAGGGATGTTATTGACTGTTCGAATGAATGTTGTGACATTATCGATCCGCCAAATGGCATAGCTGTCCACAATCATCGCCTTCTTGTCAGCCGTCAGAACTTCTGATGAATTAATGTTATAAATCATTTGCTTCTGGGTCAGTTTATTGACATCCTGAAGAAATGGAACTTTAACGTATAAACCAGCGTCATTCCGAATCAGTTTTATTTCACCAAACTGGGTTATATAGGCATATTCACCTTCCTGAACCACATAAATCGATGATCCAAGTACGATCACGGCAACAAAAAGAATGACAGCCAGTATGATCCATTTTTTCATGTTTTTCATATGATTGCCCCCTCTCACTGATTTCCGTCTGCCGGAACTGTCTGGATCTCATCTGATTCATTCAGCGGCAGAAGTTTGAGAATATCACTGTCATCACTGATGATGACACGGATTCCAGGCAGTATTTCCTCCATAGCTTCCAGATACATTCTGGTCCGTGTGATTTCAGGAAAATTTGCGTACTCTTGATACATGGAGAGAAAGCGGTCACGCTCACCCATTGCTTCATTAATTTTGCTTTGTTTAGCACCTTCCGCAGCACGAACAATTTTATCTGCTTCAGCTCGTGCAGAAGGTAATTTGCTGTTTCTGTAGGCGATCGCCTCGTTTAATGCAGTCTCTTTCTCCTGTTTCGCTGTTTCAACATCACGAAAAGCCTTCGATACTTCTTCTGTCGGCGGCTCAGAGTCATTGACCTTGACATCGAGAACCATTACTCCGATATCCTGCTCAAGCAGGCGCTGATGGAGGGTCTCTTTGACATCTGCCTGAATCTGAATTTTCCCGGTTGTCAGGACATCGTTGATGTTCTTTGTGCCGACAACAGCACGAACAGCGCTTTGCAGCATATTCTTGAGAATGACATCCGGGTTGTTGGTCTCAAACAAATAGCGATACGGATCGCTGATTTTCCACTCCACAAAAAAGTCGATGTTAACGATGTTGAGATCGCCTGTTATCATTGTGCTCTCTTCGGGTATGGAATAGTAATCACCTGTTCCTGTGCTGCCATAACCCAGCTCAATCTTCTGGGTAATATTGACAGGTACATTTTGTGCGGATTGAATCGGCCACGGTAATTTTCCATGTAAGCCGGCATCAACGGTTTTCGTGTATTTGCCGAATGTTGTGATGACGCCCTGTTCGCTTTCAGCGACTGTAAAAAAGCTGCTTCTGCCAATCGCGATCAACAAGATCACAATGACGATCAGCCCGGCCAATCGGATGATCCGAATGGTTTCTGCTTTCATAGGAACCTCCTTGTTAACTTCTATGGTCTGTTACTTCACCAACGACTATTATCAATCATTCATCTTCATCTGGCAACTGTCAGCCGTCAGCTCTGTTGTTGACCAGGGATAATGTCATGGTATAACTCGTCAGGGAAAATGTCATCCCTCAAAATAAAACCTATAATGAGAGGATGAAATACGAAATGACCAAACAGGAAGCACGAAAAAATGTCAATTAAACGCATTTGACAAAGGCACAAACAGATGCTATCATAATCGAGCGCACAATGAAAACGTCAGGCTCGTGTGGCGGAACTGGCAGACGCACCGGACTTAAAATCCGTCGGATTAACCTCCGTGCCGGTTCGAGTCCGGCCACGAGCACCAGACACTGGTTAATAGTTTTATAATCATTTTCGTTCGTGCATAATCGACGCGGAGTAGAGCAGCTGGTAGCTTGTCGGGCTCATAACCCGGAGGTCGCAGGTTCGAATCCTGCCTCCGCAACCAAACAAAAACCGTCTGATCCTTTGATCAGGCGGTTTTTGTTTTCATACACTTGTAATTTTGACGATTAGAAAAGCGAGTCGCAAAGCTTGACGCTTTCTTCCACCAGCAGATCTCCCCCGATGGCAGGATCGACATCACCGTTACAGATATAGGCACTGTAACCACCTGCGTTCGCTGCCTGGATCGTCGGTAGATACCCGAAGGAGTCATAGGTCTTCTGAATGCTCCATAAATTTCTTGCACTGCATTTTCTCATCATTCTGCCCGCATATTCCTGATACAGTTCGAAAGGGTTGGATACCCAGGCTGTATTGCCGATGCGCAGGGCTGTAATCTCAGTTTCCACTGTTTCATACCGGTCTTTGTTTTCAAATTTTTCAATCGTCGCTTCAACTCTTTTGGCAAGCGCAAGAGGTGTCCGAAAATAGGGTTCCATTTTCTTTTGTACATAATCCCTGATGTCATACCTGACCTTATCTGTATCTTTTAATGCCAATGCCCATTGGTATTCAACCGCTGTGGGGATCCATCCGGGAAGCCTGATCTGCTTGACTGCCACATTAAACGTTGAAAAGTCCTTGACAGTTTCAACGGGAAAATCCATTTCTGCTGTAATGCCGTTGAAAATGCGGCGGGCCATGTGGTCGGCACCTTCTTTGTCAAACATACTGCCGTAACCATAGTCCTTAGTAAGCAGATTACGCGGAGAAAGGTTTCCGGTAGAACTGATCAGAGGAAGGAACAGAAAATCGTTGCCGTATCTATCGACCAACAGGGCTCGCACCCGGCCGATATAATCACTGCTGATGAAATACTGGTGTTCCAGAATCTGGGCCGTGCATGGAATAGATGCGATCACTCCCCGAAGGACATCCCTGCTGTCTCTTATGAACATCAGGTTGACCGGCCCGCCATCCGGCCCTTCCATTCTAACGAAATCAGGCCTTGATGTATCAATATACATAACAGCTTCGCCGGTCTTGATGATGCCTCGCCGACAGCAGCCTGTCTGAACAGGAGAAACCGCTGTCTGCACATAAAAACCGGATATTTTATTGGCATTGGCCTCGACAACGGCATCTGATACTACCCGTACCACAAAATCATGGTATTCTTTGTTGCTCATAATATCGTGATCGGTTGTTTGAATGTTGACACCTCCAGCTTTAATTAAGGTGTTTGTGCCAGGCGCTGTGTGCGTGTGTGTGGCAGACAGAACAATGTTTCCGGTTTTTAAACCGGGTGCTTTTCTGCGAACCAGATCACGAACATCATCATTCAGCTTTTTGTAGATGTTGCACAGGTCGCAACTGACCCAGGTAACCGACGCAGAGCCATTATCCATCGCTAAAGCAGTCGTTGTAATCTCATAGTCGATTTCCGATGTGATCCGTTCGTAAAACTGCCCTGATAAGGATACCTTTCTGCCATAGGGTGTAATACTCTTCGTTGACCAGCCTGCACACATTGTTATTGGCA